>JABWAU010000116.1 GCA_013360875.1 Anaerolineales bacterium
TATCCACTCGGCGCTTTCTTCTTCATCGAGCAGTTCTGTGATTGGAAATTCCATGCCTGAAGTTTATCACTTCCAAGCACTTCCTTTACATATGAGCCTGTGTCGCTTGTGTCGGCTGTGATGGTCAGTTTGGGGGCGAAGGGTTGGAGGATGCTTTTCAGTCCCTGGAACACGGATTCAAAATCGGTTTGTTTGGGCATGGGGAACTCCTCGCATTAATACATCTGAAACCTAAATCTTTTGTCATTTCGACGAACCTTGTCTCGAACGAATGTGAGAGACCTTATCGAACGAATGTGATGGAGCGTTGAGGAGAAACCTGCTTTCTGTCAGGAAAAGATTTCTCGCTGTCACTCGAAATGACAACTTCGCGGTGATGGTACTATGGCGAAACCAAGATCCTCATGTAGATCGGGTCGCCAAAAGCGAGACCGTTCGGGTCGAACGCCTGCCATGCGGATTCGTACACACCTTCTTCGAACGGCGCGGTGAAGACGATTTGGATGGTCGCCCGGGTCCCTGAGCGGGCGGGGTACAAGGCAATCTCTTCTCGCGCGCCCAATGCCGCCCCGCCGATGTGCCGTAAACGATAGCCCGATGTCCAGTCGCAGGTGCCGCTGTTTTCGACCAGCCATTGTTTGTCAATGACCGTACCGAAGGGGATGAACGAGTTGTCTGGAATGGTGAGGTCCTGGATGAAGGTCAGGTTGTTGACGCAGTTCGATTGGTCAATGGTGGGGAGGATGGTGGGCAGGGGAATGACTTGTACCTGAACCGCGGTCTGTGTGGGGACGATGACCAGGGTGGGTGGGATGAGAGGAGGTGGACTTGTGGGAGGGATGAACGGTGTCGGTGTGGAGGCTGGGGAACAGGCTGAGGCGTAGAGAAAAGCCCATAGAACGATGAGCAGGCTTGCCCTGGGTTTGATCGAAGGGTTTCGGTTGGGCGGGAAGCGGGGGATCATATCCGTAATTTAACCACGAAGACACGGAGTCACGGAGATATGAAAACTCCGTGTTTCCGCGTCTTTGTGATCGTTGTTACGTTTTACGCTTCTTCGTCCGAGCCGCCCGAGTCATCGCCCGCGCCGATGTCGAGCGGGAGGGCGATCTCGCCGCTCAAAGCCTTTTGACGGATGACGGTTTCGATCTCGTTCATCAGGTCGGGATTTTGACGCAGGTAATCCTTGGCGTTCTCGCGCCCCTGTCCGATGCGGATGTCGCCGTAGGAGAAGAACGCGCCTCGCTTCTGAATGACCTCGAACTTGGTCGCCAGATCGAGGACATCGCCCGCCTTCGAGATGCCTTCGTTGAACATGATGTCGAACTCGGCGGTGCGGAAGGGCGGCGCGACCTTGTTCTTGACGACCTTGACGCGGGTGCGGTTGCCGATGACCTCGTCGCCCATTTTGATCGCCTGGATGCGACGCACGTCGAGGCGGACGGAGGCGTAGAATTTGAGTGCCTGCCCGCCGGTGGTGGTTTCGGGGTTGCCGAACATAACGCCGATCTTTTGTCGGAGTTGGTTGGTGAAGATGACGGCGGTCTTGGTCTGGTTGATGGCGCCGGAAAGTTTGCGGAGCGCCTGCGACATGAGCCTTGCCTGCACGCCCATGGTGGCGTCGCCCATGTCGCCTTCGATCTCGGAACGCGGGACGAGCGCGGCGACCGAGTCAATGACGATCACGTCAATGCCGCCGGAGCGGACGAGGGTCTCGGTAATTTCGAGCGCCTGTTCGCCGGTGTCGGGCTGCGAGACGAGCAGGTTGTCAATGTCCACGCCGCAACGCGCCGCATAGATCGGGTCGAGGGCGTGTTCCATGTCAATGTATGCGGCGACGCCGCCCATCCGTTGCGCTTCGGCGACGATGTGCTGGCAGATGGTGGTCTTGCCGGAGGATTCGGGTCCGTAGATCTCGGTGATTCGTCCGCGCGGAACGCCGCCGACGCCGAGGGCAATATCGAGGGAGAGCGAGCCGGTGGGGAAGGCTTCGGTTTCCATGTGTTTGGCTTCGCCGAGGCGCATGATGGAGCCGTCGCCGTAGCGTTTGAGGATATCGCCGACGGCTTTATCGAGGACGGCGCGTTTTGCACCGTTGTCGCTGGTTATGATCTGTTCCTCCGCCGCGGCGGACGCTTTTGATTTTCGAGGTGCCATGAGGTTTCTCCAAATACGGGGTAAGGGGAAGAATACTGTGTGCAGCCGAGAGTATAGCACAGATGTTCTGTTCGTCAAGGTGTGGGAGTGACCGTCGACGTCACCGTCACAGGCAGGAAGTCCAACTTCGGTTCGGGCGGCGGGATGACCTGGAATCCCTCCTTGTCGGTGAACGTGAAATAAGTGACCTGACCGGGGAAGATCTCCACCCAGGTCTGAATATCCTTCTCCTTGTAATTAATCGTGAGTTTGTAGATGCCGGCGGGCAGGTCGCTCAGGACCAGGTTTTCGTTGTAATACGGGTCGGAGTTGACCGCGCCCTGCGCGTACGTCAGCGCCCTGCGCAACGGCACTCCTGAAGGTTCGGGTCTCACTTCGAGAGGGTAATAATTCAACAGCCTGCCTTTTTCCTCCGTCACGCGCCCGACCAGCACGCCCCAGCCCTGCGGCGGGGACATCCACAGTTCAGGATTGTAGGTCGTGTAGAATGTGTTGCCGCCCATCCTGACTTCGAAATGCAGGTGCGGACCGGTCGTCGCGCCCGTCGCGCCGACCAGCCCGATCACGTCGCCGGTTTCCACGTGCTGACCGACGAGCGCAATCGTCTCGCTCATGTGGGCGTAGATCGTATAGAGCGGTTCGCCCTTATAACCGAAATCGTGTTTGATCGCCACCGCCTTGCCATACGGATCGTTGATATTATCCGCCGCTCCTGAAAACAAACCCCAGCCCGCAGAGACGATGATGCCAGGTCCCGCCGCGAGGATCGGCGTACCCTCCTCTGCGCCGATGTCCACGCCGGTATGCACGACGTCCGGCGCGAAGAACACGCCGCCGTAGCGATATTCCGCCAGGGGCCAGTTGACGTTATCAGCGGCGATGGGTCGGGTGAAGTAAAAGTGATCGTAAGCCGAAACAGCCCAGGGGACGGGATAAAGAGGCGGACGCCATCCCAGCACCGGCTCCGCGCCCGGAGTGGGGAGGACGAAACGGAACGGCTCAATCGTTGGACGCGGCGTCGGTTCCGGCTCCGCTGGAGGCTGGATCGCTGTTTCCCCGGCAATGACCGCCGTTGGAGTTGGGTCCGCTCCGCGGGTGGCGGCGGAGACCGGCGCGCAGGAGGCGAGTATAAGAACAAGTATGGATTGCAATAGCCTGCTGTTGCGCTTCAGAAGCAAGCTTCCCGATTCCAAAATAAATAACTTCATGGCACAACCGTCGGCGGAGTGGGTGTGGGGGAGGGCGTGTTCGAGGGCGTGGGCGTATTGGGAGGCGTCCGGGTGGCGGTTGGCGTTCGTGTTGGGCGCGGCGTGCGCGTATTTGTCGGTGTGGATGTGGCGGTCGGTGTCCGCGTGGGAGTGAGCGTGGGCGGAAGCAGTTTGGTCGGTGTGACCAGCACGTCGGGCGGATACAGTTGGAGCATGGCGGAATACCAATCGAGTCCGCCGGTCAATACGAACTCGGTGAAGCGCGCGCCGCGATAGTAGGTGTGCCAGTTCGGCAGGGCAGGGACGCGTTCCCATCCGTATTGCGCGGCAAGAGAGGTGACGTCCACCCAGTAACCGGGAGGAGTCTCGCTGTATGTCCCGCCCAGTTCATAGGCTTGGGGGTCGAGGTTGTAGCGGGCGCGCAGGTCCCAGGGAGGGTCGTGCAGGGGAATGCCCAGCGAACCGTCCTGAAGTTGCGTCCGCAGGTATAAGCGCCAATACGTCTGCGCGCCGAAGTCTTCGCGTACCGCCGCCATCCAGCCGGCGTTCGCCATTAGCGAGTTGATCGCGAAGGCACGCCCGGTGTAGAGCCAGTCTTCGCCGAAGCCGGGATCGAGATCCGAGGTGATCGGAACGAAGGCGTTTTCGAGGCTGGCGAGCGCGTCCCAGCCCACCTCCCGCTGGACGCGTTCGCGCAGAGCGTTGAAGGCTTCGTCGGCAAGGTCGTGCAGTTGGGGCTGAGGCGCCTGCACGTCCGGGAGTTCGACCAGCGACCACCTGCCCGTCACGCCTTCCGTCACCGGCTCGCCGCTTGGCGCCCAAAGCGGAGCGGGCGTAAATTGCGCGGCTTGCTCGAATGTCTCCGGCATCGAGTTCGGCATGAGCAGGTCCGCCCAAGCCAGGTTGTTTACCTGATAAGGGAAGGGAGTCAAAGGCTGGAGGATCGTTCCATCGAGGGAATAGATGAGGATGTAATTGGTGTTCGGCGCGGGTACGATGGTGATGATGCGGTCGCCGGAGGCGTTCCATGCGGGCAGGTTTCCATCGCCGATCCAATGCGCGGGCAGTTGGCGCGCCGCATCCCAGCCGTAGATTCCGCTTTTGCCGATGTTCTGCGATTGCGACGCCCAGGCGAGTTTGCTTCCATCCGGCGACCAGACGGGGTGCGATTCGACCGCATTGGGAGTGTTGCTCAGGTTCTGGAAGCGATCATCCCCCGTTTTATCGAGGTCGGCGAGGATGACTTCTCCGTTCGAGATGAAGGCGATTTGTCTTCCGCCGGGCGCCCAAGCAGGGGAATGGTCGGCGGCTGGGGAGGCAGTGAGGTGGATCGCGCCATTTGCCGGGTCGTCTGAGGAACCGACGACGATCTCGAGGTTATCGTTGTGGTACGCCTCGTAGGCGAGGAACGATCCATCCGGTGACCAGGATGGCGCGCCTTCGTATTCGGGCGTGTTCGTAAGGCGGGTCAGTTCGCCGCTGGCGAGATCCATGAGGTAGAGGTCCCAGAAGCCGAGGCGGTTGGATGCGAACGCGATCCGTTTCCCGTCGGGGCTGGGCGCCGGGGCGATGTCGTCCCAGTCGCCGTTGGTGAGTCGTGTAAGAGGCAGTTGGTTTGGGATGTAGGCGAAGAGGTGGGCGTATCCGTCCTCCTCGATGGAGAGGATGACGATCTCCTGCGACTCATCCTGAACAATGGGAGTGAATTCTTCGGTTGCGGTCGGTTTGGGGGTCTCTTCGAGCGTTGGCGTTTGCAGGGTCTCTTGCGAACAGGCGGCGAGGAGGAGGGCGAGAATCAAGAGAATTGGGAGGAGGCGTTTGGGCATGGAGAATGTCTATCGGGCAGGATCAGGCTTGCCCTGAGTTTGAATCGAAGGGTTCGGGCGGAATCACGTCGAATGTAAAACACTGCGGCTCTGCGGAGGGTCCATCGGGGTAGAAGAGGGTCGCTTCGAGTGTGTATGGGTTCTTCCGTTCGCCGCGAATGTGCATGGTGAATTCGATCTTCCAACTCAGCGGTTCGACGAGGCTCGCGCTTGTGACTTCGTCCCCGTCGCCGTCTTTGATGGCTACGTCGAGATGCGGGCGCTTTTGAAAGGGGGTTATTTCGATGTTGACGCGCAGGCGGCGTCCATCGGGATAAGGCTCGGCGGAAAGCGACGTGATGCGCGTTTCTTCCGGCGTCATGCGGTCCAGGTGGTCTTCGGGGAAAAAGAATTCCATGGTCATGGTCAAATGGTCAATCGCAAATCATCAATCGTTAATCGTCAATCGCCTCATTCATCGAACAGGAACGTGGCTTCCGTATAAAGCCTCACGCCCTTGTTTTTCACGCGCTGCCCGACCCATTGATCGAGGTACGCCTGTTTGTATTCAATGGACTTGGCGCTCGAAAGTTCGTGCAGCGGATAATTCAAATGCAGGACGCGCGGCGAAACCGTGAAGCGCGTGATGCCTGTGGGAAGGACGATTCCCTGCCCTGCCAATTTGAGGATGGTCTTGATCTTGAAATGCGGAAAGATCACCAGCGCGGTGAGGTCGGGGTACATGTTCCTGAACGAATCGATCAGGGTCTGGCTGGTGCGGTCGAGCGAGGCGCGGTCTTTGTATGTGTTTACAACATTATGCAGCGTTTGGATGTGCGTGGCGAGGTCGCTGGGCGTTTCCTTCAGTATGTAAAACCTGTGATCGGCAAGGCGCACCTGCATGGGGACGTATTTTGGCGCGTCCAGCGATTTATGCGGATCCACTTTGACGAGTTCGATGCCTTTCACCTTGCGGAGCGAAGCCGCCAACGCCTTTACGCTCATACCCCAAACCACGTGATTCCACGTTTGCAGGTTGACGCGGGGATAGGTGGGTTCCACCACCTGCGCCACGACGTGAGGAAATTCCATCACACGCAACGACGTGACGCGGTTCGCGCCGTCCAGCACCATGTAACGGTCAGTGCCGTCGTTGAGCGGCATGACGATGGGCGGGTTGCGGAGGATTCCCTGCGCGCGCAGTTTTTCCACCAGCGGCAGGGTGCGTTGCAAGTCATGGTCTTCGTGCAGGATCAGGGACTCGACGGGAAGTATTCCAAGGGTGGGGTTGGGAATCATCGGGCGAAGGATACCATACAAGAGTTAGCGATTCAAAGATTCGAGCGTCGCCCGAAAGTCATCGGGATACGGCGCGGTGAACGTGTTGCGTATCCCGTTCAGTTCGAGGGTCAATGAACGGGCATGCAGCGCGGGACGCGCGATCAGGTCTGTTTCGGGCGCGCCGTACAGGGCGTCTCCCAAAAGCGGATGTCCCAACGCATAGGCATGGACTCGGATCTGATGCGTTCTTCCGCTCCTTGGCTGCGCTTCGACCAACGCCCCTGCCTGATATCGCTTGAGAACTTTGAAGCGCGTCTCGGACGGTTTGCCGCTTTTGTTGTCTACCATGGTGCGGTGCTTGTGCCCCACGTTTGCGCGCAGCGGATGTTTTGCGGTCTTTTCCTCCCATTTCGGATTTCCCTCTACAATGGCGTGATAGACCTTTTCCGCTTCGCGGTTCTCGAACTGGAGGTTGAGGGCGCGATGCGTTTCCGCGTCGCGCGCGAAGACCATTACTCCGCTGGTGACTTTATCGAGGCGATGGACGATCCACACTTTCCCGAATTCCTCTTCCAGCATTTTGACGAGATAGGGCGCGTCCTTTTCCCAGCCGTCTGGCAGGACGGGAAGCCCGGCGGGCTTGTTTATTACGAGGATGTGGTCATCTGTCTGGAGGATTTGCATGGGCGTATTTTACTTTAAGGGAGCACTGTACCGCGACATTCACGTCGCCCGTTGTGAGCGATATAAATGTCGCGGTACGTGAGCTCTTTGCTTCTTGACACTGTCTTCACAAACGCATATTATCCAACCATGACTGAACCCTATAATCCTTTTTTGATTGACTCGCTCAACCATCCGCTGGCGGGACCCATCCGCAAACTGCTCACGCGGGATGGACGGCGCGAGTTGAATCAAATCCTGATTGACGACGAGGAGAACATCCTCCAGGCGCTCGAAGCGGGCGTGGAAATCGAATCGGTGTATTTCGCCGGTGAGGAGGTCGTTTCGGACGAATTGCGCAGCAAACTCACCCCCGGCGCGACCATCCACGAGGTGGCAAAACGAACGACCAAAAAACTCTTCGAGAACGACAAGCTCTCACGCATCTTTGCGATCGCCGAAACGCCGAAGCCCAAAGGGCTTGACCTGTTGAAATCCATCAAAAAGGATATTGTCGTATTGGAGGATTTGAGCATTTCGGGAAACATCGGGAATATCGTCCGCACGTCCCTTGCGCTGGACATGGGCGGTATGATCCTGCTCAATATGGACCCGCTCGACCTGTACGACCGCCGTCTCATCCGCGCCAGCCGCGGTTATCTGTTTTCCCTGCCGGTGATGACCGCTTCGACGGCAGAGTTTCTCGAGTATTGCCGGGCGAATCACGAGACCCTGCTGGTGACCGTTATGCAGGCGGGGATGAACGTGGAGGAGATTGCCTCCATTCCGCAGCGGCTGCTGATTGTCTTCGGTTCTGAAAAGGAAGGCTGTTCGCCTGAAATCGAAGCGGCGACGACGATGAAGGCGCGGATTCCGATCAACCCGCAGGTCGAGTCGCTAAACGTCTCTGCGGCAGCGGGGATCACGCTTTTTCAGAGGGTTAGGTTTAATCGAGGAAAAGTGGCAAATTGAAAGAAGAAAGTAGAAACTAGACTTTATCTGAAATAAGGAAATCTCCACGAAGAACACGAATTTTCACGAAGATGAAAAAGAAATTCGTGTTTCTTCGTGAACTTCGTGGATGAAGAGGTTAATACGGATAAAGTCTACTACAGTAACTAAAACAAACCCGGCTGGCTGGGTTGCGCGGGCAAACTCGCGGCTTTTTCTTTCAACCACTCAGGCAACTTCGCAGGTTTATCCTTGAACGGATGCGGGAACGCCAGCGCGCCTTTTTGTAAAAGCAGTTTGTTCCCCTCTGGCATTTGCGCATGTTCCAAAACAAAAACGGGGACCCATTTGTTCTTGAGCGTCTCGGTCGCGCCCGCCCACGTGCCGCCTGTCTCCGCGTCCGATGCAACCACGATGGCGTAATCTGCAAGACAATAGATCAGACGATTGCGACCCATCGCCGCGCCGACGGAGAATCCCGCATTGGGACTATACGGCGTGACCAGGCATAGATCACCCCGACTCAACGCTTCTTTCCGATCCTTGACCTGCTTCTCCAAACTATCCGCCAGCACGCTGACGGCGGTGCCGCGCGCCTCGAGTGCCGCGTCCATGCTGATGGTGTCCACGCCCTTCGCGCCGCCCGAATACAGGACCATGCCTGAAAGTCCGCAGGCATTGCCGACGAATGCCGCGCACTCTTTTCCGGCCTCGTCCAAATGACGCGAACCGACGACCGCGATCCCCGGTTGACCGAGCAATGCTTTTTCTCCGGCATAAAACAAAACGGCGGGAGCGGAGTCTTTGAGACGCGAGCGATAACGTTCGGGGTAATCCTTGTCCGCGCGGGTGAGGGGATGAATGCCAAGATTGTTGAGCCGTTCGAGGGTAATTGCCAGCGCGCCGCTTCGTTCCAATAGACGAGCGATGCGTGTTGCGTGTTCGGCTGGGATATCGAGCTTGATTTGCAGGTCTGATTGGGAGAGACCAAGCAAGTCCGCTGGACGAAGATTGGCAGATTGCAGTTTGCGCGCGAGCGGATTCCATTCGCGTAAAGTCAGCGGCGGGAATTCCGGTTCGGATGGAAGAGCCAGTTGCGAGCAGAGCAGGAGGAGGGTTTGGGAGTCGGGGTTCATGGCGCGGGTGGGAGTTGGGAGATGCGAGATAGGGGAGCGTTACAAGATACAAGTTACGAGTTACGTGTTGTGTGTTCCATTCCGTGTTTACCTGTGGACGTGTCTACCTGTCTACGAATTTCTCGCCGTGGCTTGCGCCAGCGTAAATGGAAAAACAGGTACGCAGCCATGTGTGCGCAATAACCAGCCTGCCATGGTCAAGGTTCAGCCAGAATCGAGAATATCATCCACCAGCAGGACAGGCGCATTCGGAATATCGCCCAATATGCCGAGGGTGTTGAGGACATTTCTGGCTTGCATGGAACTGTTTTGCATTGCCTTTTGCTGCAGGGCGTCAGAAATGCGGACGAGGACGGGTCTAAACGGGATTCCGAGTCGGGTGGATAAACGCTCAACGAAACTGCGAACAAGCGTCGGGTGGCGAAGAGACGGAATCGCCGTCATCCAAACAGGAAAAGGCTCGGGCTTCCACTCACCGATCAAGCGCGCGGCAGCGTCCACCAGATCATCCGAAAAGTAATTCTGCTCATATTTGCTCGCGCGCACCAGCGTTCCCCAACCCGCATCTCCATAATAACACAGGGAGCGTCCGGTTTCGTTGAGGAGTTCGGGCGGGATTTTGCGCTTTTGATCGGGGAAAATTCCAGCGGGAAGCATCTGACGCGGGGCGATGGGAATGGACGCGCCTTTGCGATAGTTTTCGGCTGCGACGACGAGTTCACTCGAAACGGACGATGGCAGACCTTTGCCGCGGCAATTGGCGCAACGCCCGCAAGGTTGAGGATGCGCATCGTCGAGTGCGCATTGGAGGAATTTCATAAGGCAGCCCTTGTGCGTCATATAGTTTTGCATTTGGAAAACAAAATCGCCCTGATGCTTGGTCAGGATGATTTGAGAATTTACGGCTTGTTATGCAACGAATGAACGCGGCTGAAACTTATACCCGTATACATGATATATGCCCCACGAGGCAGATCGTTGTGAAACTACAGTAAGGGATCATTCTCTCTTGTTGAGCGGGGTGGATAATGGTGCTACAAAGATCACTGACATAAAGAGGAAGTTTGCCCATGTCTGCTGGCTGTAATTTCAAGGTAGTCCGTAATGGATTTTTCACCAATCCGAAAATGATGATAAATGGCACTAGCCGGGGAATTTGCGATTCATGTAAGATGAATTTGTATGCCCGCCTCCCTTCTTGCCGCGAAACTGCATTTCCCGGAGGTTCGCTCTAATCTGGTGCCGCGCCCGCGGCTGATGGCGATTCTCGAAAAGGGTATGTGCGGTCCGTTGACGCTGATCTCCGCGCCTGCGGGTTCGGGCAAGACCACTTTGATGGGGGGATGGCACGCAAACTCTGAAAACCGTGTTCCTGTTGCGTGGCTCTCACTCGAACCTGCGGACAACGATCCGCTTCGCTTCCTGACCTATCTGACTGCCTCCGTTGAATCAGCCTCTCCCTCGCTGACACATTCCATCACTCCCCTGCTCCAATCTCCACAGCCTCCACCGCCGGATGTGATCGTCCCGTCTCTGCTGGAAGTGCTCAGCGCGCTGGATGGCGATCTTATCCTCGCGATGGATGATTATCACGTCATCGCCAACGTGGTCATTCACGAAATCCTCAACAACATACTGGCTCACCTCCCGCCTGCGCTTCATCTGGTCATCTTGACGCGCGCCGACCCGCCTCTGCCTCTCGCACGCCTGCGGGCGAACAACGCGCTAACCGAGATTCGCGCCCACGATCTACGCTTCACCCTGGATGAAGCCGCGTCATTCCTCTCAAAGACAATGGGCTTGTCATTGACTCGAGAACAGGTCGCCTCGCTGGAGGCGCGCACCGAAGGCTGGATCGCCGGTCTGCAACTCGCCGCTCTCTCCATGCAACGACGCGGGGATGTGGATGATTTCGTCGCCGCGTTTGCGGGAAGTAATCGTTTCGTGGTGGATTATCTTATCGAAGAGGTGCTCAGCCTCCAGTCCGAAAAGACGCGGGATTTCCTCCTGAAGACCTCCATTCTCGAGCGGATGAACGCCTCCCTGTGCAACGCGTTGACGGGCGAGTCCGACGGTCAGTCCATGCTCGAGGAATTGGAGCGCGCCAACCTGTTCGTGATCAATCTCGGCAGTGACCGTCAGTGGTATCGCTATCATCATCTGTTTGCAGACGTTTTACATCAACGGCTGATGCAATCTCATCCCGAAGACGTGGCTGAGTTGCATATCCGCGCTTCTGCCTGGCTGGAGCAAAATGATTTGTTACAAGAGGCGCTCCATCACGCTTTGGAGGGCAGGGATATGGAACGGGCTGGCCGCCTGGCGGAAGCGGGGAACTACGAAATGCTGAAACGCGGCGAACTGGTCGCCATGCTCGGCTGGTTGGACAGGGTGAAGGAACTCGTTCCGCATCGTCCGCGCCTGTGCTTGGATAAAGCCTGGGCTTTGATGTTGACGGGGCAGATGGAGGAAGTCGAAACCCTTTTGGAGCGGGCGGAGGAATTGCTGAATGATGGCTATGCGGGCGAGGACGCGGATTATTTGCACGGAAGTCTGGCGTCCATCCGCTGTTATATCGCGGCGCGGAATGGCGATTTCGCACGCGCGCTGACGCTTGGCGAAAAAGCGTTGAAGATCATGCCTGAGACGATCCATGGCATGAGAAGCGTCGTCTATCTGGCGATGGGCGGGGCGAACATCCTGAAAGGGGATTCCGCCGCCGTCGTCCATTGCATGCGCGAGGCAACCCGATTGGGAATCCTGGGCGGCAATGTCCACTCGGCGGTGACAGCGGTTTCGACGCTGGCGAGTCAGTGGATGATTCAGGGAGAGCTACATCGGGCGGAGGAGACTTTTCAGGAGGCGCTTCCGTTGGCGCTTCAACCCAACGGGCAGGCGCTTCCTATCGCGGCGCGGGTTTATTCAGGCTTGAGCAGGCTATACTACGAATGGAATCGGCTGGATGAAGCGCAGGATTACGCTCAACGCGGATTTGAACTGGGGCAGAAGTGGGGCAACGTCAACACGTTGGTGACGGCTTACGTGATGCTGGCGCGCATCAAACAGGCGCGCGGCGATTTCCATGGCGCGGACGAGTCCCTGCGCGCGGCGGAGGCGCTTCTGCAAACGCGACAGACCGAACCCGCAGGCGGGGAATGGGTGGGGATGGCGCGCGTCTGGTTCTGGCTGGCGCGGGGAAACCTGGAGGCTTGCGAACGCTGGCGGCAAACCCTCGAAAAACAAGAC
>JABWAU010000013.1 GCA_013360875.1 Anaerolineales bacterium
CGGAGATCCACCCCGACTACATGAACCCCATCACACACGAAAGCATCCGGCAGACGGCGGCGCGCCTCCGCTCCGAGGTGTGGATGGAGGCGCGTCCCGAAGTGTTGAGCCGGTTTCGCCGGAACAATTCCAAAGGTCAGATTTGAAGCGGCTTGGCGCCGCGCGAAATGTTATCCAGAAATTCCTGTCTCGTCGCCAGGTTGGCGCGGAAGGCACCGTGCATGGCGGAGGTCGTCATACGCGCGTCGTGTTTTTTGACACCGCGCATCATCGAGCAAAGGTGAACCGCCTCGACCACGACAGCCACGCCCTGCGGCTGAAGGTTCTTCTGAAGGAAGTCCGCGATCTGCCGCGTCATCCGCTCCTGAACTTGCAGCCTGCGTGCGTACATATCCACGATGCGGGGGATCTTCGAAAGACCGATCACCATGCCCGCAGGGATGTAAGCCACGTGCGCGCGCCCCAAGAACGGAAGCATGTGATGTTCGCACAAACTGTAGAATTCGATGTCGCGCACCAGCACCATTTCGTCATAACTGATGTTGAAGAGCGCGCCGTTCACAACGCGTTCCGGGTCCATGTCGTATCCGCCGAGCAGTTCGGTGTACATGCGCGCCACCCGATGCGGAGTGTTCTTCAAACCCTCGCGCTGGGGATCCTCACCCAGCGCTTTGATCAAATTCGAAACCAGCCTCCCGACCTCTTCGACGTTTACGCGCGTCGAAGTCGTCTCGACCTCATCCATATCGTCGTTAAACTCCATTTTCACTCCTTGAGAAAACCAGTGGCGCCCGGCGCCACTGGTTTTTTTATTTACCGTCCTCTGAACCACTAACCGACCACAGGTTCGATCAATCCGTATGTGCCGTTCCGCCTCCGGTACAGCACCTGAATCGAATTCTGCTCCGCGTTGAAGAAAACGAAGAAGTTGTCGTGCCCGAGCAGCCGCATCTGTTCCACCGCCTCGTCTTCGGTCATGGGGATCAGCACGAATTTTTTCCGGCGGGCGATCAACGGAAGCAGTTCGCCGGTCTCGTCCACGGGCCATTCCTCCTCGACGACCTCCGCCGCCGAACGACCGTCCCCGCGCCCCCGATAATGCCTGCCCTTGTAGCGTTCGATCTGTCGCTGCATTTTGTCGAGCGCGGCGTCGAATGCGGCGCGCAAATCGTCCGCCCGCTCCTCGGTTCGCAGGATAAAGCCCTTACCGCGCAGGGTGATCTGCGCGACCTGGCGGTCGTTCGCGTTCCTCGCCGCCTTGACGTGCGACACTTCGACCCGAATCTCGTCTATATCCTGAAGGTAGCGTTCCAATTTGGCGGCTTTCTTCTCGATGTATTCGCGGGTGTTATCAGCCAGCCGCATATTACGTGCCAGTGTCTCAATTTTGTTCGCCATACAGAATCTCCTAAAAGGGTTATCAATGGCGCAGCGCGCCAATGTCAAACGCGGTTCAAATCGTGGTGTGGAAGAGCGCGCGCGATGGTCAATGCGTACACCTCCCGCGCGCCGGCCGAGCATAACGCCTCTGCGCAGGAGTGGATCGTGGAGCCGGTGGTCGCCACGTCGTCCATCAACAGAACCGACCTACGCTTCACAATCTCCGCCTCAGCCTGAAACGCCTTCAAGACATTTTCCCTCCGCTCTGAGATGGTCAAACCGACCTGCGAACGGGTATCCCGGGATTTCCATAACCCCTGCGGGGCATATTGCAACCCAAGTTCATACGCAAGCGGCCGCGCGACCAGCCCAACCTGATTATACCCCCGCTCTTTCAACCGCTTTTTTCCAAGCGGCACAGGTATGAGCATGTCCACATTCCACTGCAGGGAACGGACGAAGCCCGCCATATCGCGCGCCAGCGCATCCCCGATTCCCATATTGCGGCGGTATTTCAGCGTGTGAAGGGCGTTCTGCACAGGGGAATCAAAAACCGCCCACGATCGCATCGTTCGATACGAGGGCGGGTTCGAGGCGCATTTTTCACAGGTAACGGACTTGTGGACCGGAATCCCGCATTTATCGCAAAACGGCTCTTCAATGCGCGGGACGCGCGCCCGGCAATCCGGGCACCATGCGCTTCCCGCCTTTCCGCAACCGCCGCACACCGGCGGGAAGAGAAGGTCTATCCCGCTCCACGCCAATCGGTAGATTCGATAGGACCACGGAATGTTATTCACGAATAACGCATTAGAAATATCGTAAACGAAGTTCTACGAATTTTCCGTTTTGCCAAATAATGCAGTTGACTGCTTTATGCAGTAAAAGCCTGCCCGAAAAAGGTTATAACGTGAACGAAGCCATGATCTGGATGGCGGCTGGCGTCAGAATAATGATCATAATGGTCGGGAAGATCAGGAACGCCATGGGGAGGACCATCTTGACCGGCGCCTTATGAGCCTCCTCCTCCGCCGCCTGACGACGCTTCAAGCGCATCTGTTCGGACTGGATACGCAAAATCTTCGCCATGCTCACGCCGAGTTGTTCGCTCTGGATGATGGCGGCGACGAAGCTGGTCATTTCGGGAATGCCCAGCCTGTCTGCCATGTCCTTGAGGGCGTCGCGCCGCGTTTTGCCGAGTTGTATCTCGCGAATGGTCCTCGCGAACGCGAGAGCCAGCGCGTTATCCCACTTTTCGCTCACTTTGTTCATGGCGGCGTCGAAACCCAAGCCCGCCTCCACGCAGATCGTCAGCAGGTCCAACGCGTCCGGCATCGCTTTGCGAATCTCCCTTTGGCGGTTCGTGATCCGGCTCGAGAGCATCAGGTGCGGGAGGTAGAACCCGCCGAAGGTCGCCCCGAAAATAAATATGGCGTTATCGTTCAGGTTCGGCTCCGGCGAAAGCAGGAACATCGCCGTCACAAAGCCGCCCAGCATCACGGCAAGAATGAACCGTATCGCCAGAAAAGTGGCGGCATCTATGGGCCAGGGATTGCCCGCCAGTTCCATCCGCCTCGCCGTATCTTGTATCGCTTTTTGAGGGGTAAAACGCGCGGAGATCTCCCCGATCCGCCGGACAATCGGAATGATGACCCGCTCGGTAAACGGTTGGGAGAGTTCGATTTCCTCCAGCGACACCACGTCGCCGCGCTGAAGGTACTCAGCCAGCCGCGCCTGCAGGGGGTCCTCCTCCTCCTGCGCCCTCTGCCGCAATCCCACTGAAACCACGCCGATGACTACGAGCAAGATGACAAAACCGATGGCGATCCATCCAACAATCGGCATGTTACACCTCAATATCCGCGATCTTCTGCATCACAAAATAACCGGATACGATCAACCCCACGATGACCGAGATTGCGATGATCCCGCAGGCCGGCTGAGGGACAATACCGTTCTCGGCAAAAAATTGACCGATGTACTCGGGACTGATGAACCAAAGCGCCAGCGCGAGACCGATCGGGATCATGGAAAGAATACCACCGGATGCCCGGACATTTGCCGTCATCACCCGGATCTCGCCCTTGATCCTGACGCGTTCACGGATGGTGAAGGATATGGTGTCCAGGATCTCGGAGAGATTGCCTCCCACCTCCCGCTGCACATTGATCGCCGTGACGACGAAATCGAGGTCGTCGCTCGGAATGCGGCGGAGGAGGTTGTCCAGCGCCTTCTCCATCGGAATGCCGATCTGCATTTCCTGAACGACCCGCCGAAACTCATCGGAAATGGGAGAGGGCAGTTCGCGGCTGACCGCCTCCATTGCCTGCATGGTCGAGTAACCGGCGCGCAAGCCGTTGACCATGAGGTTCAGCATGTCGCCCAACTGGTCGTCGAATTTTCTGATCCTGGCGACCTGTTGCTGCCTCACGTAAAAACGGGGCAGGAAGAAGCCAATAACCGCGCCGATCGCAAAGGATATATACCAGATATTAGGCTGAAGAAGGAGCGCGACCAAGCCCACCCCCACTGTGGAAATCACTATCAGCGCATAATACTCCGCGACCTTGAGTTTCAGGTCGGCGCGGGCAAGTTCGCGCGCGATCCGGTCTCCCATCGAGGAACTGGCGACTCTGCGGTTCAACCAATCCGTCACAATGGACCGGACGGCTGCCTGCTGGGCTTCCCTGGCTTCTTCGTCCTTTTCGAATTGACCGAGACGCTCGTCCACGAGGGATCGTTCGCTCACAATCGTAACCACCACCCCCACGATCAGAAGTATCAATATCAGCGCGCCGCCAATCAGAATAAGATTCATAACCTTAACCTGCTTCGCAATTAATAGCGCCGCCGTTCTCCAATGCCGAAAATGGACGGCGGCAAATTGATACCCGCCGCTTCGATCTTGTCAATGAACTTGGGCCTCAACCCGGTCGGTCGCAACCGGCCGATGACCTTTCCGGCTTCGACGCCGGTCTGCTCGAAGACGAAGATGTCGGTCATGGTGATTATATCCCCCTCCATACCGCTGATCTCGGTGATGTGGGTCACTTTACGAGTGCCGTCACGCATGCGCTCCTGGTGGCAAATAACGTCAATGGCGCTTGCCGTCTGTTCACGGATGGCGCGTACGGGGAGTTCCATGCCCGCCATCAAACACATCGTTTCCACGCGGGAGAGCGCGTCGCGCGGGGAGTTGGCGTGGGCGGTTGTCATGGAGCCGTCGTGACCCGTGTTCATGGCTTGAAGCATGTCCAGGGTTTCGCCGCCGCGGCACTCTCCCACGATGATTCGTTCGGGACGCATACGGAGGGAGTTGATGACGAGATCGCGGATCGTGATCTCACCGCGACCCTCGATGTTGGGCGGGCGGGATTCGAGAGTGACCACGTGCTCCTGGCGCAACTGCAACTCCGCGGCGTTTTCGATCGTGATGATCCTTTCATCGTTGGGGATGAAGCCGGACAAGATGTTCAGGAGGGTGGTCTTGCCCGAACCCGTGCCGCCGGAAATCAATATATTCAAGCGGGCTTCCACGCACGCCTTCAAAAACTGGATCGCTTCGTGCGTGATCGAGCCGAACTGGATTAGTTGTTCCACCGTGATGGGATTCTTCGAAAATTTACGAATGGTCAGCGTGGGTCCGACGAGCGAGATCGGAGGGATAACCGCGTTGACGCGGGAACCGTCGGGCAGGCGGGCATCCACATACGGGCTCGACTCGTCAATGCGGCGCCCCAGAGGCGCGACGATACGATCAATGACGCGCATCACGTGATCGTTGTTCTCGAAGGTGACGGGAACGCGATGCAATTTGCCTTTTCGCTCGATGTAAACATTCTTGGGCCCGTTGACCATGATTTCGGTGATGGTGTCGTCTTCCAACAGCGGCTGCAACGGACCAAGACCGAGAATTTCCGCCGCGATCTGCTCGAACAGGCGGGCGCGCTCGGGACGGGAAAGAACTATGTTCTCCTCGGCGAGTATTTGCTCGAAGAGGTCCTGGATCGTCCGGCGGACTTCCTCCGTCCGGCTGATGTCCATGGTTGGATCCAGTTCGGAAAGCAGTTTGTTCTGGACGCGCGTTTTCAGGTCGAAGTAAGAGCCGGCCTGTGGAGATGTGATAGGCGCATTCACCCTTCTCGATTGCAGTGAGGAAAGACGCGATCCTTCACCGCTGCCCTGGCTGGGCGAAGGCGGGGTCCCGCCGGAAGACGCGCCCCCTTGTCCCTGTTCGATTCTTTTTAAGAGAGACATGATTTACATCTCCTTGCGAGTTATCGGCTCGCAATCGCTAAACATTATTCGCCGCCGGATTCCTGCGCCGCAACCCGGGTTCGGACATTTTCAGCCAGTGCAAAGATACTGCGTGCAACAGGCTGGCTCTTATTATCCATCACGAATGGCACGCCGCGGTTGACAGCCTTTACCGCCGTGACCTCGTCCGACGGAATGACCAGCGCGACCTCCTGCTTCAGGTTGTCCGCGACCCGTTCCGGTGTAATGTTCACCTTCCTGTCGTAGCGATTCATGATGAACATAATGCGGTCGCGTCGGATGCCGAGATTCTGCAAAAGGTCAAGGAAGAGGCGGCTGTTCTTGATGGAGGGGATATCCTGGGTGGTGACAAGCACAACGAGATCGCTCACGTCAATGGTAGCCAGGGTCAGGTCCGTCAGGATCGGCATGGTGTCAACGATCACGAAGGAATACAGTTGCGCGAGGAATTCGAGCATTTTACCGAACTGCGCGCTCGATACCTTGTCGGCATATTCAGGGCGGTTCGGCGCGGCAAGAATGTGAAGTCCCGTGGCGGAATGTTTGACCATGACCTCTTCGACGATCTCCGCGTCCAGTTCTTCCGCGCGCGGCGCGAGGTCGAGTACCGTGTTCTTGCCCTGTTCGTTGATGAACATGGCGACGTCACCAAATTGCAGGTTTCCATCCACGAGAGCGACGCGGGTATCGGAATTCTTTAATGCAAGCGCCAGGTTGACCGCGATGGTGGTGCAGCCCGTACCGCCTTTGGGACTGTAGACAACGACGATCTTTCCGCGCGGTCCCCGTTGGCCCGCAATCACGCCAGGCATGCCGACGAGGGGAGCAGATTGCACGCGCGCCGCCTTCGATTTTTCGACCTGCGCCATTTCACCGGCGCGGCGAATGGCGGAGATCAGTTCGTCGCCCATGGGCGGCTTGGTGAGGAAATCCCTGGCGCCCGCCAGCATGGCGCGTCGCATGTAGTTCTGGTCGCTTTGAACCGATAAAATCACAACCTGAACAGCCTGTTGTTTTGCGCGAATCGCTTCCGTCGCCGCGATCCCGTCCATATCCGGCATGTTGATGTCCATCAGGACCACATCGGGATTCAGGTCCTGCGAAGCCTGGATCGCCTCCTTGCCGGTGCGCGCGATGCCGACCACTTCCACGTCGGACTCGAATTGCAACAACTTTTTTACGTTCTCGCGCGTCTCGGAAACATCGTCCACGATCAACACACGAACTTTTTCGCCTGGCATACTACGCACCTTGAAAGTGGGTTATTGTTACGGTTGAGCCTGGATAATGTCATTGGGCAACAGGGGAGGAGACAGGAAATCAATGCGAGGGTTTTGAGCGTATGGAAGTTTGGACGGCAGCGAAATGTTGTATTGGGTCAAAACGCTCGTAAGCGTGGCGGATTGCGCGTCTATTTTGGACGTGTCGTTCGGATTTCGCAACGTCATCGAGAACACGGCGCCGCTGTATATAAAGTAGTTCAGGGAAATGGAATCCTGCGGGGAAACCATCAACGTGATGATGTCGGGATTTTGCACGGTCTGCGTTGGCGTGGTCTGGGCGGCAGGATCCTCCGGAGCGGCAGTCTCCAGCCTGAGGGGGAAGTTTCCGAAATTCAGCACGATGACGTCCTGCAGGATGATCTGGCAAACCAGGCGGGGGCGCTGCGGCTCGGAAGGCACCACGTAGATGGGTTTCTGGAAGGTCGGGTCGAGTTCCGTGCGTCCCTGCCGCGCCGCTTCTCCGGGGGTCGCCGGATCAATCGTGATAATGGGGCGACCGTCTTCCGGGAAGAATATATCCTGCATGGAGGAAAGGTAATTCGGAAGCAGTGATTGGTAGGCGGGATCAACGTCCACAAGAGTCATGCACACATTGACGTTCACGTGCGCGCCCTTATTGATGGCATAGGCGGACGTGGCGAGACGATTCGTCGGGATGGAAGCAGCCACCATGCCGACCGGAACCTGGAACGACCACGAAGGAGGAGGCAATTGACCAGCGCCTTCGCCGACCATCGAGGAGGTGATCAAAGTGCCGGGCTCCAGGTTGAACCGCGCGGTCTGACCGATCAGATTCACCTCCTCGCCCTTCTCGAACATGACCTCAACCACACGTTCCGGGGGCAGGGAGAACGTGCCCAACATTGCCTCGGTGATCACCGTGCCCTGGGGAATGTTCTGCACGGCATAGTAAACCTCTATTGTAGCCGCCTCGGTGGCAATTGAAACACTCGGCGCAATCCCTCCGCCGATCTGGCTGCCGATAGCAAAATATACCAGCGCCAAACCAACGATCACGATCAATATGAGCAAGATCAATATTCTTCCGCGACGCATAGGAAATTCTCCTCTCACAGTGTCCGCCAGGAACATCGGCAGATGTATCAGATTGAAATATTATACAGTATAACCCCCAATTAATCATTTGGGAAAAAAGTAAGGCTCTGCCGCCGGGCAGAGCGATATTTACCGAAAATGGGGAAGACTAATCAGGAACGGGCTGGAACGGCAAAGGTAATTCGAGCGCCTCTTCCAACCGCGCTGTCCACTTCGAAATTTCCACCCAGCATTTCCGCCCGTTCACGGATCAACTTCAACCCGAGACTGCCTCCCTGTTGAACGACATCCGGATCGAATCCCCGTCCATTATCGTCCACGCTGACGCGCACGCGGTCCTCGCCCATATCCAGCATGACCTTCACCTGGGTCGCCTGGCTGTGACGCGCGGCGTTCCCCAGCAATTCCTGGAGCGCGCGAAACATCATGACCTCCAGATAAGGTTCGAGCCGCCTCTCGTTGCCCGTCACTGTCACGGTCACGTCGAGGGAGTTCTGTTCCTTGAACGCATCGGCATAGCGGCGGACGGTCGGCACCAGTCCAAGATCGTCCAGCATCATCGGGCGCAACTCGAATATGAAGTTACGCACCTTCTGGAACGTTCCCATTGCAGACGATTTGAGGTTGTTGAGTTCCTCCTTCGCCTGAGCGGGATCCACGTCGAACAAGCGCATGGCGATTTCCGTTTGCAGGATGAAATTGGACAATGCCTGGGCGGGACCGTCGTGCATTTGCCGCGAGAGACGCTGGCGTTCCGTCTCCTGGGCGTTGACGAGCATTTCCACGCTTGCCAGGGTGCCGCTCTTGGCGCCGCCCGAAGCCGGGGCGGAGGCGGGATTGGACGGCGATGCCTGAACTCGTTCAAGGACAGTCTTGAGGCGTTCCAGGTGGTTCTTTTCAGCCTGGAGTTTTTCCAACTGTCCCCGCATCACAAAAAGGCGCTGCTGGGCGTCCAGGGCGGAGTCATAGGCGTTGCGAATCTCCTGCGGCGGCATGGAATCCATCTGACCCTGCACCTGTTGAAGGTGAGCCGTGATCGCGGTATTACGCTGCGTAAGTTTGGAGAGTTCGCCCTGACTCTGCTCGATCATCAGGGTGACCTCGCGCAGGGCTTTCGTGGTTTCCTCGAGTTCCTGCTGAAGATCTAGTTCCGGGCCGGATGGATTTTCCATCATTCTCTAATGCTCCTGAGGTTTGATTCCCGTGTCCTGCAACTTTACCCAGCCGCGTTTCAGCGCATACACAACTGCCTGCGTGCGATCTTCCACGCTGAATTTACGCAGGATGGACGTTACGTGATTCTTGACGGTCTGGTGACTGATCCCCAACATGCTGGCGATCTCCTTATTGCTCATACCGCGCACGACGCAGGAAAGGACCTCCATCTCGCGGTCGGAGAGGGGATGAAAGGGCGAGCCGGGCTCGCTATAGGACTTGCGCGCACCTTCCATTTGTTCGTCTATCCAGGCGTCCAGTTCGCGGCGGGTAAAGATGTTCCCCGCAATGGCGTATTTCCCATCTGCCACCGCGCGGACGGTGCGCGCAAGAGCATCCGGTTCGATCTCTTTGGCACAATAGCCTGCCGCCCCAGCCAACATCGCGTGGATCGCCTGTTCGACGTCGTCGTACCCGGTCAACAGGATCACGCGCGTCGGCAGATGCTCGGAAGTGACCTGGTGAGTCACCTGTTGACCATTCATCTCCGGCATGTTCACATCCAGCACGGCGACCATCGGCTTGACCGAACGAATCAGGTTGATCGCTTCCATCCCGTTCGACGCCTGAGCGATCACGCGGAAATCCCTTTCGAGCGCCAGCACATCCACCACACCCTGACGGAACAACGGATGATCGTCTGCAATGATCAGTGTTATCTCTTTCATCATTAGTCTCAATCCCTGGAAGATAGGTCTTGACAGGAGTATAGCACACTCGCCCCGGACGGGCAATTAAACAATCGAATTGCAGGCGTGGATTCCTTCAAAACCCTACTTCCATTGATAAACGCTCATGTTATCGTTAAAAGGAAAATCGTCGTCGCCTGCCTCGAAAAGCGGAGTTCGATCTGCGATCATCTGCGGATACCATTCCGGGAAAGTCACGAGATAATCGGCGTGCCCGTCGTTCAAATATTCGGCGAGACGCGCCTCATTGCGGATGAACGGAACGACCTCCGGCGTGACCAGCCCGGCAAGGTCAATCAAAGGGTTCCTCGTAAAATAACCGATCGCGCCGATGTCATGTGCAGCCACCAACGCGTCCGGCGGCAAATTTTCGTTCATCCATTGCGCCGTTTTCACCATTTGAGTTTCGATCAGAACCACGTCCAACGCGTTCTGCCGCGCGCCCGCCCACTGAAACGAAACGGTCAAAACCACGAGCGACGCCTGCCACAACAAAACGATCCGTTGATTCGACCCTTGCCTCGCGGCATATCCGATGAATCCCAACATGCCCCACAAATACAAGGGCGGAAAGGAGGGAATGATATACCGTCCGTGCTGATAGGCGGGCAGGCGCATGAAATAGATCCCGATGTAGCCGAGCACCCATAACAAACCGGCGATCGTTCCCCAACTCCGATCACGGATGCTTTTATGGAGCCAAAGGAACAACCCCGGCACAAGGACGACGAACGGGCTGGCAACGACCGGCAGGATGTAATCGGTCAATCGCCCGGACAAGGATCGGGAGAGCCAATAATCTCCATACTCCGCCTGCTTTGCGTAAAAGGTACTTGGCATGGGCTTTCCGGAAAGCGCGAGATTGAAAAGCAGATAAAAGACGAACAATATCCCAAAGCCGATGAATACCTTCGTCAATGCCTTGCCGCGCGCTCTGAACGTATTCTCCCGAAGAAAGGCGGTGAACAGGACCGGTCCCAGCAGGGTCAAACCGTCGGGGCGGACCCAGACACTTAGCCCGGCGAGCAAGCCCAGGGTCAGGTAACGAGGCGAGCTTTCCATCAACATGCCGAGGACGTTCAGGACAATCAATCCGTGCAAGAGGGTCTCCATCCCCGAAACCGCCGACCAGGTCAAATGCCAGGCAAAGGCGATGAACAATCCAACCCAGGGAAGTTTGGAGCGATAGGAAGTAAGGACCGCGCGCGCGATGCCTTCCGCACGCATCGCCGTCAGGCTCAGCACGACCCAGCCGAGAAAAAACGTCCATGTGTAGGGAGCGAGGTCGAGCAAAAATCCCGCCGAAAGCAAAGCCGTCCACAACGGAGACGTGGAACCCGCCGAAGCATCGCCGAGGCGGAACGCCCATTCGCCGTGCAAGGCAAAGTTGCGCGCGTACGTAAGATGAATCCACGCGTCGTCGAGCGGAAAACCGATCCGATACGTGAGCGCGCTGACGATCAAAAAAAATCCGACTCCAAGCAACGCGGCAGGCGGGATTAAAAAGCGCGGGTCAACGTTCGGGATTGATGATGTAGAGTTTCGCCTCATCCACCTCTCCCAAATAAATGAACGCGCTGTTTCCCTGCGGGTTATCGTAAAGTTCCTGGATCCAATCGAACGTGCCGCTCCCCTCCAGCACAAGAAGGCCCGCACCGTAACGTTCCGCAACATCCTGGATGACCGACTCATCGCCGTAAGGCAGCGCAATGGCGGGACGCCCCGAACTGATGTAATAGCCCGGCGGATTACGGACGATCACGCCGACCTCGGGGCTGATCCCGTTTTCGATGAACTTTTCCTCCACCGACGCGTAGACTCCGTCCTCGGTCGCCCATTCGCCCAGCACGCGCAGGTTGACCAGATACAAGGTCATGGACGCGGCGAGGACGACGAGCATCCCCTGAAATACAACGTAGGCGTTATCCGCGAACATGCCGCGCCGGCGCGCCGCGGCGATCACACGATCCAAGCCGACGGGCGCCGCGACCCACCAATAAGGCTGGAGCGCCGCGCCCCCGTGGAAGAAACTTCCGCGCGCGCCCGCAAACGGAAAGATGACCGTCATTACAACGAGAAGTATCAACCAGCCTGTTACCGTGAGCCTCGTGCGGAATTCCTTTCGCAGTTCCCACAATCCAATGAGGATGAACGGGAATAGAAAGATGCCGCCCTGCGCGGCAAAGGCATTGCCGGCGTTCGCGTTCAAAGCCCTGAGACGGTCCTCCAACGCGGCGGACCAGCCTGCTTGCAGGAATCTCTCGCGGGTAATACTCTCGGCGGGATAACTGAAGGTCTGGTTGTAGGATTCGAGCCACAGGAGCCGCCCGCCGCCGGGGGTCATGAACGAACCGAAGGACGAATAATTGCGATAATGCCACCAGCCCATCACGAGGAGATAACCGAGCAGGAGGAGTAAACCCGCACGAACCACCGTCACCGCTTCGACTTTGCTCAATGCAAGCCTGGGACTCGATACAGAGTGCCACACAATGGTCAAACCTGCCAGCCCAAGCCAAAGCAGACCGTCGCTGCGCGCGAGGGTCATCAAGCCAGCCAGCGCGCCGAGCGCGAGCGGAATCCATTTTTGTTTGCGCGGCACGAGGAGAAGAAACGCTCCGCCGAGCAGCATGTAAATGGCATAGTTGTCAGGGACGGGCATGAAAGGCGCGTAATAGAGCGAGAAGATCGAGAGGAAGCCAGAGACCATCGCAAGCCGCGCGCGGCGGGAAATGTCGAAGGCAAGAGACGCTGTCAGCAATGGGACGCAGGCTGAAAGGAGGATGAACGGGAGGCGTCCCGCCGCGTAGGTGGTTTGACCGGCGATCCACATGCCAACGGCGGAGACGATGGAGGCAAGGGGCATCCAATAGGTGTGCGACGGATGCGGAAGTCCCTGCGGGTCGTCGAGATAGTTCCAAAGGTAGGGTTCGGTGAAACCGTTGCCTTTTGCCAGTTCGACGCCGCCCGCGAAGTAATAATCGGCATCCATGTAACCGGGCAAATGTTGAAAGCGCGAGATCGCAAACGGGACGATCAAGCCGATAACGAACAAAGCCAGATAGTGACGAGGTTTCATTTCCGATCCTCTATTTGATCGAACCAGATGCGCGGCGAACGAACCGCCCACCAGCGCATCCAGTACAAACCGACGATCGCCGCAACGGGCGGAAGGACCGCCAGCAGGTCGGAATATAGTTTCGGGTATCCCGCCATCAGGCGGGCATGCAACCAGAAGGGAATTGCAAAAGAAACCAGCAGGATCAGCAGAACGTACAAAACGCGCCGCCGCCTCCATCGTTCCCACACGAGCATGACGATCAGGATCAACGAGGGGAGCAGAACCGCGTGATTAGATGGGAAGATCGCAAATCCCATCAGCGGCGTGACCGCCAGCGACAGGCAGGCTGTCCAAACGATGCGGCGGAAATGCGCGTCAACCGAACCCAGCCATTCCAGGAAAAGGATGACGCCCAACAGGATCGCAGTCCACGAACCAATGGAAACCCCTGCAGCCGGGAACCACAGGGACATGACGTGACCGAACGTCAGGTTCGTGCTTCGATACCAATCGGTAAGCGCGCCGCGCACGTAGGGAAGCGCCCAGCCGGGATAAATGAGAAACGAGATGGCAAGCAACACGGCAAGGGACATCCCGAACCCGCCCAACACCCTCCACCTGCGATTGGCAAAAACAAACACAAAGATAAAAAGGAAGAACAGCCCGCTCACCTCCCATTGATAGGCGACCAGAAACAGGAGCGCGCCCGCCAGTTCGTCCGCGAACGAATGCAGGGAATACAGAACGGCGAGGAACAAAAACGTCATGGGAATCGCCGGGGACCCCGAGCCCACAGCCATCAGGCTGTAATACCCGAACAACCCGGAGACCATCAACAGAAGATACAACCAGCGCGGCGGCTCCCATTCCAGGGAACGGATCAGGGTGTGAGCGAGCGCGATCAAAAGCATTTCGGACAGCAACATCCAGATGCCGCGCGCAACGGCAAAATCCGGGAACAATGCCAGCGGGACGTAAAGCAATACGATGTGGAACGGGTCGTTCAGGGCATAGGGATATTCGCTGGAAAAAGCCTGCCTCCCGTAAGCGACAAGTTGCGTGCGGATCGCAACTTCCGCGCCGTACGGTTCGATCTGCTCGACGAGGAAGGCTCGCGCGCCGCTCCACCGCAGGAAGAACTGCTCTCCGCCGGGCAACGTCCGCGCGAGATAAATGTTCAGCGCAAGCAGACCCGCAAAAAGAAACAATGCCAGCAGAAGTAGGCGGGTCTCCTCCGCGCTCAACCATTTTCGCTTTTTGCGAATATCCTGAAATGCCATTCAAACCTGCGTATGGAAAATATCTCCTGTGGGCACGGATAACACGGACGCCTAAAAAATTTACCGATTTTTCCGCCCATTCCGTGAAAACCGTGTCCCAAACTGACCTTGACTACTTTTTTATCACATATCTGAATATGGGACGCGTTGGCGAGTTGCGCGCCACTTCCTCGAAGCCTGCCTTCTTGAACGCGGAGGCGGTCCCCGTGTATACGAACGGCGCGGGCATGTCATTCTCCGTCTCCACCGGATATCCCTCCACGATCCTCCCGCCCTGACTCTTGACGTGCTTGACCGCGGCTTTCAACAACTCGACGGTGATTCCCTTGCGGCGATGCTTCCTTGCCACGTAAAAACAGGTCACAGACCAGACCTCCTGATCGTCCACGGGCTTGAGGACGCGCGAGTGCGCCAGTTTTTCGTACGCGTCCCGCGGCTCCACCGCGACCCATCCGACGACTTCGCCATGCAGGTAGGCAAGCAAACCGGTCGCAACGCCTGAATCGATAATGGATTTGTGCATCTGGCGCGTGGAATATCCCTTTGCCTCGTCGAAGGCTTTGCCGCGTAACTTCCAATACATACACCAGCAGCCTCCGCACGCGCCGTTCAATCCGAAGAGTTCTTCAAGGTCTGTCCAAAGATCTCGTTTGATGGGTTTGAAGGAAAGTTCAGTCGTCATCTCAGGGCAGGATCATGTTCAAGCGTTTCGGGAAAATTTCGTACTCGAAATCCTTGATCCACTCGGAAAACAATTCCCCATCCGTGTGCGCGGGGGAAGGTTTGTCGAGGTGGATGGAGATGCGCGTTGCATGGACCTCGTACATGCCCTCCAGTTCGACGTAACTCCCTTCCTCCTCGTTAAAAGCCTTCGGAAGCGCCGTCAACAATCCCAGACGCGTGCCGCGATAGCCAAAGGCGAGGGTCAATTTTCCGTCGAAGGGATCCGCATGAGGCGTCATGAAGAACCCGCCCGTGCGTCGTCCATTGCCGACGGAAACGAGGGATAAAAGCCCCTCGTAGGAGCCGTCATCCCATTTGACCGTCCCGCGCCATTCGGGCTTGTCCATGATCGCCCACACCGCCGCGACGAGGTAACGCCCCATGCCCTTGATCCAATGGATGCGCTCGTGCTTCGTGGTGGTGTATGGCTCGAGCCCCGCACCCGAATTGTTGACGAAATATTTGTCGTTCACCTTTCCGAGATCCATTGCCTTCGTTTTCCCCGCCGCGATCACCTTTGCCGCCTCGTTCAAATCCGTTGGCAGACCGAGCGAATAAACCAGATCGTTCGCGGAACCGAGCGGCATGATTCCCAACGGACCCAGCGTTTCCTTTTTGGACCTTGCGGCTCGCGCCAAGCCGTTGGCGACATCGCCAATTGAACCGTCCCCGCCCGCGGCGATGATCGGCGAAAACCCGTCACGGACAGCCCGTTCCGCCAACTCGATAAGATGTCCCTTTCTCTCCGACACAACCAGTTCGAAATCAACGCCCGCGGCTTTGAGGGCGGCTTCAGCCTGGGGCCAGCGCTTCTGTGAGTTCCAGCGGTTCGAATACGGATTCAAAATCACTTTGGCGGTCATCTGCCCTCCACGAGGTGGTTTCGGTCAATTGTACCTGAATACCCCTTCAATTGAGAAAGTCCCACCGCGAGGAAAATGATGATACAGCCCAAGATCTGAATCCCCGTGAGCAGTTCGTTCAGCAACAACCAGCCCGCAAGCACCGCAAACACGGACTCGAGACTCAAAATCAACGCCGCGTCCGCAGGCGGCGTATGTCTCTGCGCCCAGACCTGCAATGTGTAACAGAGTCCCAGCGACATGACCGCCGTATAGATCGCCGTGCCAGCCAAAGTCCAAGTGAAGACCGGCTGTTCGACGAAGATTCCCAGAATCAAATTCAGGAGTCCGCAGACGAACAACTGTCCCACCGAAAAGGACATCGGCTCGAAACGCGAGGCGAACTTGCCAAGCAATGCGACGTGCATCGCCCAAAACAGAGCCCCGACGAGTTCCAGCGCATCGCCCCTCTGGACTTCAAACTGTCCGCTCGTTGACAGGAGGTACGCGCCCGCCCCAGCCATCCCCACCGAGACGATGGACAACCAATGCGGTTTTTCCTTCCAGCCGAAGAACAATACCACAGGCACCAGCACCACGTACAGACTCGTGATGAACCCTGCATTGCCTGCCGTCGTATATTGCATCCCTGCCTGCTGGAACGCCGCCGCAATAAAGAGCAAAAAGCCTGCGGCAGCCATCCATTTGAATTGTGTGCGCGGGTAGGCGGAAAGCGCCTCCCACCGCACGAAGGGGATGACAACCAAACCTGCCAGCGTGTAGCGCACGCCGTTGAACAGGTACACACTGCCGAGCTGCCCTGCCAGCCGCTGTGCGACGAATGCCGTCCCCCAAATGACGGCGATGAAGAGAAGGGTAAGGTCTGCTTTGAGGCGCATAGTTCGTTTCAAGAATCAAGTTTCAAATGTCGGGCTTCAAGAGTGGGATGAAAACAGGTTGATTGTACTGTAAAATAAATGCCCCCCATTGGGGTTTGTTGAAAACCTGCGGGCTTGATATACTGTTTCAATGAATTTCGAATTCAGCGGCAAGATTTTTCACTGGCGCGGACCGGCTCCCTATCTTTTCGTAGAAGTTCCGCCGCAGCAGAGCGGGGAGATTCGAGCGGTTTCGAGGCTGGTCACGTATGGCTGGGGTGTGATTCCGGTTCGTGTGCGCGTCGGTAAGACTGAGTGGCAAACGTCGCTGTTCCCCAAAGACGGCAGATACCTGGTGCCTATTCGCATGAGCGCCCAAAAAGCAGAAAACATCAAGGAAGGCGACAGAATCACCGTTCATCTTGAGATTCGTCTGTAAGCGGCGTTTCTGATTGACCCAGCCCGATGGTGAGACGATGATGAGAGTTTGCCCGACCCGGAAAAAATGCGAGAGAATCGGCGTTGTCCTTGAGTTGGATGAGAGAGTACAGGAGCCAAATGACCAACTTTTTTGAATCCACCAATAGCGTCAAAACGGAATTGAACAGGCAAAAGTACATCGCGTCGGATGAAATTGCCACGATCGTGTACCTGGCGCACAAACTCGGCAAGCCGCTCCTGGCGGAAGGTCCTGCCGGCGTAGGCAAGACTGAACTCGCCAAAGCCATCGCCGCCGCGACCGGGCGCGAGTTGATTCGCCTGCAATGTTACGAGGGCTTGGACGAGTCGAAAGCGCTGTACGAGTGGGAATATTCCAAGCAGCTGCTCTACACCCAACTTCTGCGCGACAAGTTGAACGACACGCTCGGCAAAGCCGAGTCGCTCGCCGAAGCCGCAGATAGACTCGCGAAGGAGGAGGATGTCTTCTTTTCGGAACGCTTCTTACTTCAACGCCCGCTGCTGAAGGCAATTCTGAGCGACAAACCGACCGTCCTTTTGATTGACGAAATTGACCGCGCCGACGCGGAGTTCGAAGCCTTTTTGCTCGAAGTGTTGAGCGACTTCCAGGTATCTGTGCCAGAGTTGGGAACGCTGACCGCCAAACACAAACCGTTCGTAGTGCTGACCTCCAACAACACCCGCGAACTCTCCGAAGCGTTGAAGCGGCGCTGCTTGTATCTGTTCATTGACTACCCAACCATAGATGAGGAACTGGCGGTTGTGCGGCTCAAAGTCCCAGACCTGAACCCGAAACTCGCCCGCCAAGCCGTGGAATTCGTTCACAAGCTCCGCAACGGAGACATGCGCAAGTCTCCCTCCATCAGCGAGACGCTGGATTGGGCGAACGCGCTGGTTGCCTTGAACGCCTCCAACCTGGACAAGGATACGCTCGAGGAAACGCTCTCGGTGCTGCTCAAGCATGAAGCGGATTTGCAAAAGGCGAAGCGGCAGATCGTCAACCCGCCGCAGCCCAGGCAGAAACCGCCTGATGAGTTGGGCAGGTTTTATGGGAATTAAGCTTTGCAGGGATGCAGCGGCATTGTGTCCCTGGAGATTTATGAAATGGAATCCCGCATCTTACAGTTAATCTCAGCCCTGCGCGCCAGCGGGGTGCGCGTATCCCTGGCGGAAAGCGCGGAGGCGTTCTCCGCGGTGGACATCATGGGGATTCAAGACCGCGAGGAGTTCCGCCTGTCGTTGCGTTCCACGCTCATCAAGGACGTGAAAGACATCCCCACGTTCGATAAATTATTCCCTCTCTTCTTTGGCGCGGGGCAGCCGCCCCCGATGATGGGCGGCAACCCCATGGACGATATGACGCCCGAGGAAGCGCAACTGTGGGCGGAGGCAATGCGTCAGTTCGCGCAGAGTCTGCGTCAGCGGATGGAAAGGTTGATGAACGGCGAGCCGCTTTCGAGGTCCGAACTGGATGCGCTGGCGCAGTTGGTCGGCTTGAATCAGGCGGACGACCTCCGTTATCAAAACTGGATGGCGCAGCGCATGATGCGCGCGCTGGCGTTCCCCGAAGTCCGCCAGGCGTTGAAGGAGTTGATGGAGCAACTCCAGCAGATGGGCATGAGCCGCGACCGCATCGAGCAGATGCGTGAAATGATTCAGCAAAACATGGACGGCATGCGCGAACAGATCGAACGCTTTGCGGGCGAGCGCATCGCCGAGAATATGAGCGAGAAACCGCGCGGCGAAAGTGTGGACAATCTGCTCAACCGCCCGTTTCATGCGCTTTCGGAGGAGGAGAAAAAGATTTTACAGCGCGAGGTGAGGCGGCTCGCCGCCATGCTGCGCACGAGAATCGCGCTGCGGCAGAAGCACGCCAAGAGCGGTCAACTCGACCCAAAGGCGACCATCCGCGCCAACCTGAAATATCACGGCGTGCCGATGGAGATTCGCCACAAAGACCGCGTGCGCAAACCGAAGATTGTGGTGCTTTGCGACATCAGCACTTCGATGCGCTTTTGCTCGGAGTTGATGCTGAGTTTCCTCTTTGCGCTTCAGGGACAGGTGCGCAAGACGCATGCCTTCGCGTTCATTGACCACCTCGAATCCATCTCGGAGGACTTCAGCGGCTCGAACGCGGACGAGGCGATTGCCTCCGTCCTTTGGCGCATGCCCAGCGGACATTACAACACCGACCTCGGCTGGTCGCTGCAAAATTTTCAGGATGAGTACATGGATACGCTCAACGGCGGGACGACGCTCATCATCGTCGGCGACGGGCGCAATAATTACTATGACCCGCGCCTCGACATTTTCTCCACGATGACCCGCCGCGCCGCGCGGACCATCTGGCTGAATCCCGAACCTCCGCATCTGTGGCACGGCGACAGCGACATGCCCAAGTACGCGCCGTTGTGCGATAACGTGTTGAAGGTGAGCAATTTGAGGGAACTTACAGAGGCTGTGGATGCATTAATGACGGCGTAGAAATTTCATCACCGATTGGATGGCTGTATGGCAAAGGTCATGGTCGTTGACGACGACGAGGATTTCACGAATTTATACAAGGCTTCCCTCCGGGCGGCGGGATATGACGCAATCGCCGTGAACCAGAGCACCGCGGCCGTCGAAATGGCGTATCTCTCCAAACCGGATGTTTTTCTCATTGACCTGATGATGCCCGAACTCGATGGCTTCCAGTTGTGCAGGTTGATAAGAGCGGACCCCGTCCTCAAACACATTCCCATCATCATCGTCACCGCGCTCACCGACCTGGACAGCAGGCTGGTCGCCTTGGGCGCAGGGGCGAACGATTACCTCACCAAGCCCTTTCACATCGAGACGCTCAAATCGAGGATCAACGCGGTGTTGGAGGAAGTAACGTAGGACGGGGGCGGCGATTTGGGAAAATAGACGGGAATGTCAAGGGTTTTTTTTCGATCTTGCCGAGTTGACGATCTGGGCAGTCGAATCTCGCTATCCTGGCAGTACCCCCGATGTGGTCGAACACGAAGCGCGCGAGACTCTTCATCTGGCAGAGGCGGTGTTCAATGCGGTCAAGGAGGAACTGGAAAGTCGGATGCAGAACCGGTGAACACGGCGATCGGATTGATAAGATTACGATCATGAAAATCCTAATCGTTGGCGCAACAGGCGCCCTAGGCAGACATGTGACGCCGCGCCTCATCGAGCGCGGACATCACGTGCGCGCAATCGTACGAAGCAAGACCCATGACGCATCGCTTCGAGAAATGGGCGCCGAGCCCGTTATGGGCGATATTTTCGACAAAGTCAGCCTGCAGGAAGCGGCGCAGGGCTGCGAGGTTGCGATCCATATTGCGACCGCGATTCCGAAATCGGGCAGCGTTGATTGGAGTTTGAATGATCGGGTTCGGAGGGAAGGCACCCGCAATCTTCTTGAAATCGCAGGAGATCAGGGGATGAAAAGGTACATCCAGCAGAGTGTTACTCTTCTTTACGGCGACCATGGACAAACGATCGTGGATGAATCTGCGCCATTCAAGCCATCCGAAATCGTTCAATCCGCTTCGGATATGGAGGAGTTAGTCCGTGCGTCGGCATTGGATTGGTGTATTTTACGCGGTGGTTTGTTTTACGGTGCCGACACCGGCCGCGAAGATGGGTGGCGCAAATCTGCACAACAAGGCAGGTTGACCATCCCCGGTGATGGCAGCGACCTGCTTTCCCTCATTCACGTTGTGGATATGGCGCGGGCTGTCGTTGCCGCTGCGGAGGAGGCTCCTCCCAAAAGTTTATATAACATTGTGGACGATCATCCTGTAAGTTACAGGGAAGTGTTCAATTACGTGTGCGCACAATTGAATGTTTCCCCTCCTCAGCCGGGCGGAGCGAAATTTCTACCGTCGCTGGGATGCAGTAACGTCAAAGTCAGGCGCGAACTGGAATGGGCGCCTTTGTATCCAAGTTACCGTTCAGGACTGGCGTAAAATACAGGCAACGGTGAATACGGTGGACACATTGGCAGTGAAGCAATCGTTGACGATGGTAAACTAGGTGACAGTGAATTGACTGTCACTTTTTGTTTTTCCGAAAGGGAATTGACCATGCCCTCCCCCATCCTCACCCATCAATATGAATCAATCCTCGAAATCACCCTCAACCGACCAGAGACATACAACGCTTTCGATCTCGACATGATGGTCATGCTCGGCGACGCGCTGGCGTCCGCTGCAACGGATGAATCCATCAAAGGAGTTATGATCACCGGCGCAGGGAAGGCGTTCTGCGCGGGCGGCGATTTGAAATGGATCAGCCAGCAGACCGGGGATGCGGGGTCGGTCCTGCACAGACTCGCGCCGCAGTTTCACATTGCCATCACCGAGATTCGGCGCATGCCAAAACCTGTTGTCGCGGCGATCAACGGGATTGCGGCAGGCGGAGGCTTCTCGCTCGCGCTGGCGTGCGACTTCCGCGTGATGGCGGCGTCGGCGGTGCTGCGTCAGGGCTACACATCGAACGGCTTGAGCATAGACGGCGGCGGGACGTTCGCATTGCCGCGTCTCGTTGGGCTGGCGCGCGCGCTGGAGATCGCCGCGTTCGACCAGCCGCTTTCAGCGCCGAAGGCTTGGGAGTGGGGACTGGTCACGAAGGTCGCGGCAGACGCGGATGTCAGGAAAGAAGCGCTCGTCATGCTGGAGGGATTGGCGAAGTCCGCGTTACATTCGTTTGCGTGGTCGAAACGATTGTTGACCGAATCCTTCACCAACACACTGGAAACGCAACTCGAACTGGAACGCCAGGGCATCAGCGATTGCGCCCGTCACCCAAACGGAAAGGAAGGCGTCAGGGCATTCGTCGAAAAACGCAAGCCGACATTCTAGGGTATGTATGCAAAATATTGTTTGAAGGTGGTCGAGTAGGCGGCAGGGTCTCGATACGCCCTTACGGACTACTCGACCGCCGCCGTATCGAGACCATACTTGGAATTTGCATACACGCCCCAGCGTGCAAGACGAGCGTCGAGGGGAAATGGACGTATAATGGATGAAAGGTTCCTATGGCGAAGGAAAGCAAGCTTACAAGTACCGCCCTGGCGACGGACGACGAAACTTCACACCTCTATCGCATCCTGACCCGCGCCAACCAGATCGCCAGCAACACCGAACTGGACGACCTTCTCGATCAGATGCTCGACCTGATCATCGAGGTCTGCGGCGGGAACGCGGGGACTCTCTACCTGCTCGACGCGGAACGCGACGAACTCGAATTCAAGGTGATACGGGGACCCAACAGCGACCAGAGCCTGATCGGAAAACGCATCAAAACGGACCTGGGGATTGTCGGCGCGACAATGAAGCAGACTCAGCCCCTCGTCATCGAAAACCTGCCGGACGACCCGCGCTGGCAAAAGATCGCGAACAGTTCCAAAGACCTGCGGAACGTCATCTCCACCCCCCTGTACCTGCGCGGCGGACCGATCGGCGTCGTTCAGGTATTCAATTATTCCCATACGCCACTGCACATCGTACAAATGCTCAGCGCGCGCATGGCGTCCGAGATCGAAAAGGCTGTGCTGCTGGAAGCCAGTCAGGGACGGAACGCGCGCCTCGAAGCGCTGATTGACATCATCGGGATCATCGGTTCGAACCTCGACCGGGACCGGGTCCTGCAATTGATCGTTCGCTACGCCCGCGACCTGCTCCACGCCGAACACGCCTCGCTGTTCCTGATTGACGAGGAGAGGGACGACATCGTCCTGCACGTCTCATCCAGCGAGACGAAAGTCCCTGAATTGCGAGTCCCGCGCGGCAAAGGGATCATCGGTCACGCCATCGAGAGCGGCGACATCCTCTTCGTCCCCAACGTGCATGAGGACGAACGTCATTTCGCGCAGGCGGAGCCCATCACCGGCATCGCCACCACCTCGCTGATCGCCGTCCCGCTCGTCACGCGAACGGTTCAACTCGGTCAGGGACTTGGCGCCTCCCACACCAAGATCATCGGGGGCATCGAAGCCATCAATCGAAAGGACGGGACGTTTACACGCGAAGACGCCGAACTCCTGCTCACCCTGGCGACCCAGGCTGCGACGGTCCTTCAGATCGCAAAACTTTACGAGGAGGCGAACGAACTCTTTCTCGATACCATCCAGGCGATGGCGGCGTCCATTGACGCGAAAGATCCATACACCAACGGGCACTCCCGCAGGGTGAGCGAATTTTCCGTCGCCATCGGACGCCAAATGAACCTGCCCCCGGAGGAACTGCATCAGTTACGCATCGGCGCGTTGCTGCACGACATCGGCAAGATCGGAATACCGGATCACATCCTGGGAAAACCCGGGCGGCTGACCGAGGAGGAGTCCAACAAAATGAAGGAACACCCGACCATCGGCGCGGACATCATGAAAAACGTGCGCCTGTTGCGCGAGGAGTTGCCCGCCCTCGCCGAGCATCACGAGCACATTGACGGAACCGGCTATCCTAACGGCTTGAGGGGCGAACAGATCTCCCTCTTCGGGCGGATCGTCGCTGCCGCGGACGTGTTCGACGCGCTGACTTCCGACCGCCCCTACCGCCGCGCCCTCGACGTGGAGGAGGTTCTTCATCGCATGCAACGCGAGTGCGGTGCGCATTTCGACGAGGCTTGTGTCCGGGCGCTGATACAGGCTTACCTCGCCGGCGAGATCAAAACACAAATGGATCGGCAGACTCCGAAGTGACGATTGCTCCAAAATTACAATGTTACAGGGAACGGGAAATCGCAAAATTCGGCGTATAATTCCGGGCATCCGGCGCAGGACGCGGAGTCAAATACGAACAAATCAAATCGCATTGGAAAGAAGTTATGACAAAGATCATGGTCGTGGACGACGACAAAGACGCAACCGCCTTGTTCGAGGAGGTGCTTCGGGCGGAGGGTTACGATCCCATCTTGCTCAACGAAAGCGCAAAGGCAATACAGATCGCAAAACAGGAAAAACCCTCCCTTTTCATTCTCGACCTGATGATGCCCGAACCGGACGGATTCAAGTTGTGCCGCATGCTTCGCAGGGAACCCGAATTCAGGAACACCCCCATCATCATCGTCACCGCGCTCAACGACACCGACAGCCGCATCGTCGCCATCGGCGCGGGAGCCAACGATTACCTCACCAAACCTTTCCGCCTCGACGAGTTGTACGCGAGCATCAAGGATCATCTCGACGATCTTGAGCTTTGAAACCGGCTTCATCGCCCGGCGCAAAAAAAAGAAAGGCGGCTGCAGGAATGAAGCCGCCTTTTCCGTTCAACCGGTGAGTTCGGGATGGGGAATTCTCCCAAACCCGCCCCCTATTGGACGGTGAATTCGACCGCGCCGATCAGCGCGTCGTTGAAAAAGATCTCCACTTTGTACAAACCGAGGGGCCAAAAGCCGTCCACCGGCGGGGGATAGTAAAAATAAACGGTTCCGTCGAACCCTTCTTCGTCAATGGTGATATCCGCCTCGTCGAAGAGAAGGTTCGGTTCGGTGTTTTCCACGTCCACCGCGTACCACTTGGAGGAGATCACGTTCCCCACTGCGCCGTTCGAGAGGTCGCTCACCACGTAAATGGTATCCGTCGTGGAAAAAACGGAGGACGGTTGGTTGCCGTCCTCATCCTTTGCCGTGCGGACATTGTTCAGGGTCGGCTCCCCGAACGAACAGGCGAGGGTCGCGGCGACCAGCGACGCGACCGCAAACAGGATGATCAATTTGTTTTTCATTTGCATTCTCCTTATAGTATTATTTTGCGTAGACGACGTTCTCTAACGTCGCCCCTAAGAATACGTCGCCCAGGTCGCCTTTGGGTTGCGAATGAAAATCGCGTTACGAAATATGGGCGGAAGTATATCCTATTCGACCTCGATGTAGATGCGTTTGTTGATTGCCCCTTTACTCTTATAGTCCGTCACGCGGATCTTGCCGATCTCGTTCGTGCTGCGGACATGCGTGCCCCCGTCGGCTTGCAGGTCGAGTCCCACGATCTCCACCGTTCGCACCTGCGTAATGCCCTCGGGCAAAAGGTTGATCTTCGTGCGGATCAGGTCCGGGATTTGAAACGCCTCTTCGCGCGATAAAATCCTGACCCTGATCTCGCGCCCCGCTGCCGCCTCCCTGTTGACTGCGGCTTCGATTTCGCGCACCAACTCCCCGCGCATGGTCTCGAACTCGAAATCCATGCGTCCCTTGAGCGGTTCCATATCCCCGCCGGTGACGAGCGCGCCGTAATCACGGAACACTGTCCCGCACAATACGTGGAGCGCGCTATGGGTACGCATCAATTTGTATCGCCGCGCCCAGTCCAGGGTCCCGCGCGAAGCGGAACCGGGAGCGGGCAAAGGCGCGTCGCCGCCGAGGAAGTGCAGGACGTCGTCCCCCTGCTTCTTCACCTTTTCCACCGGATAGGTTACGCCCGCAACGGACAGCGCTCCAAGGTCGCAGGGCTGTCCTCCGCCGCCGGGGTAGAACGCGGTCTTATCGAGGATGACCGCGCGGGTCTCCTCCTGCGCTGCGGCAATGACCGCGTCGAACTCCCGCAAATACGAATCGGTTTGATAGAGCAGTTCCGTCATGGCGCCTCCATTCCATAAAGTGTAAAGCAAATGATAAAATCAGCCAATGGACGAACGCCCGTTGATTTAGGAGTGAGAGATGAACACAACCCATATCGTGATTGACGGCAGGGTGTATAACAGCGTGGAAGAAATGCCGCCGGAAGTGCGCGCAAAATACGAACAGGCAATAAGCGCGTTCAAGGACGAAAACCGGGACGGCGCGCCGGATGTGTTCGAATCGCCTTCATCGTCACAAGTCGTTACCAACGTGACAAAATTCGTCGTGGACGGTGTGGAATACGACCGCCTCGAAGACCTGCCGCCCGAAGCGCGCGCCAGATACGAAAAGACCATGGGAATGCTGGATAAAGATCGAAACGGCATCCCCGACTTTGTGGAAGGTTTTATGAACGCGACGGAACAGACCCCGCCCCCCGCCTCCGCCTACGGGACGGCTGCCCCGCGCCAATCAACCTTTTCCAACCCCCAGCGCAAACCGATCTCCCCCACTCCCGCCCTCGCGCCGGATACATCGAACGGATGGATGCTCGCGCTTGCCGGCATCTTCCTCCTCCTGTTGTGTATTGTTGGTGCGGCCGGCGTCTGGTATTTCTTCCTGAACAGATAGATTGCCGCCGGGAACGTCAATTAGGCCGGGAGACTCCTCGAATATAACTTTGGAGTCAGCCAGCGTCGCGTGACGCCGCGCAACACTTGCCGGCGCACTTCGGAAGCAAACTCCCCGATTCCATAATGAGTTTGTGAATTGTCTTACAAATATTAGCGTTTGATTAGAATGTTACAACCTGCTTGACTTTGATTTTGAATTTCTGTATAGTAATTTACGATCACAAGATTGGCACGGTTTGCCCACCGGCAGGCGTGCCTTTTGTTTGTCAACCCATCCCACTCAAGGAGAACCAATGATTCAAGTCAATGGTCTCGTCAAAGACTATGGAGTTCGCCGCGCCCTCGACAGCATCACTTTCGACGCCAACCAGGGAGAGATCGTCGGCTTTCTCGGACCGAACGGCGCGGGCAAAACCACCACCATGCGCATCCTGACCGGGTACATGCCGCCCAGCGGAGGGGAAGCCGTCGTGGCGGGATACGACGTGGTGGAGGAATCGCTCGAAGTTCGCAAACGCGTCGGCTACCTGCCCGAAACCGTTCCGCTCTACAACGACATGACCGCGCTGGATTACCTCAAATTCATGGCGCAACTCCGGCAGTTGCCCAACGCCGAAGACCGCGCCTGGGAAACGCTGGACATGGTCAACCTCGATGAGCGCGCCAACAGTTACATCGGGAACTTTTCCAAAGGTATGCGCCAGCGCATCGGACTCGCGCAGGCGCTGCTCCATCGCCCCGAAGTGCTTATACTCGACGAACCGACCATCGGACTGGACCCGGCGCAAGTGGTCGAGATCCGCAACGTGATCCGCGAGATCGGCAAGGACCGCACCGTGCTGTTCTCCACGCACATTCTTTCGGAAGCGCAACAGATCAGCGACCGCGTCCTGATCATCAACCGGGGAAAGATCGTCGCGGAGGACACCCCCGAAAACCTGCAATCACGGGTGCTGGGCGCGGATCGCGTCGTCCTGCGCGTGCGCGGCGACGCGGACGGGCTGGATGAGACCGTCAAAAAGGTCAAGGGGACGCGCAAGGTGGAAACCAAAGGCGAAGACACGGTCGAGTTCGAGTTCTCCGCCGGGCAGGACGTGCGTCCGCAGGTGGCGAAGGCGATCGTGCAGGCTGGCTACGAATTGCTCGAGATGCGCCCGGTGGGCATGAGTCTCGAGGAAATCTTCCTTGAACTGACAGACGACAAATCAGCGGGCAAACGCCAGTGAGGTGAATCATGCGAAATATTTGGACAATTGCGAAAAAGGAATACGATCAATACTTCATCAGCCCGGTCGCGTACGTCGTCGCGTTTGCGATCCTGCTGACCACCGGCGTGCTGTTCGGACTCAACATGTTCTTCTACACCCAAAACGCCTTCCAAAACTTTGGCGCCGTACCGAACTTTGCCCCGATCTCCGGCTCCTTCACTTTTCTGCTCGTGCTTTCCGCCCCGGCGCTGACCATGCGCCTGATCTCGGACGAAGCGCGCATGGGAACGCTGGAATTGCTCCTTACGGCTCCCATCCGGGACTTCGAACTGGTCATTGGAAAATGGCTTGGCGCGATGCTCTACATTCTTTCCCTGCTGGCGGTGACGCTGGTTTATCCCATCGTCATCAGCCGCTTCGTGACACCGGGCATTGACTGGAACGTGATCCTGACCTCCTACCTCGGCATGATCCTGCTGGCAGGCGTGTTCCTCTCTTTGGGGACGGCGGTCTCCGCCATGTTCACGAACCAGATCACGGCGTTCTTCGTTTCGCTGGCGTTGTTCGTGACGCTTTGGTGGCTGGTTGGTTTCCCCGCCAGCGTGATCACCGGCGACGCCGCGAGACTGTTCGAATATCTCGACTTGAAAACACATTTCTACGGGGCTCTGGACTCGGGCGTCATCAACCTTTCGAGTCTCGTCTATTATGCCAGCCTGATCGCGCTGGGCTTTTTCACGGGGACGACCGCCGTCGAAATGAGGAGATGGAGATAATGGCAAAGAAGAAACAACCCGCCTGGCATCGCTACACCTTCATCGCGCTGGTCGCCGCCGGGCTTGCATTGCTCAGCGCGATCCTGTTCCTCATCACGCGAGGATTATTGAACATCGGCATGTTCAGCGGCGCGACGACGGACACGTTGAATCGCGGCACGCTCATCAGCCTCGCCGTCTTCGTCCTCAGCCTGGCGATCTACGCCATCCTGGAACCGCAAAAGACCCGACAGGCGTTCACCGGCCGGCAGGCGCGGTACGGGAGCAACACCGTCATCACCTTCGTCGCCTTCCTGGGAATCCTGTTCGTCGCAAACTGGTTCGTCTACAACAACCCCCAACGCTGGGACGTGACCGAGGACAGGGTCAACACGCTCGCCCCGGAAACGGTCCAGGCGCTCGAAACCCTCCCTGAGCCGGTCACTGCGGTCGCATTTTACGCCAGTCTCTCCACCGAAAGCGCGACGGAAATGCTGGAGAACTTCAAAGCCAACAGCAACGGCAAATTCGATTATCGCTTCGTCAACCCGGATACCGATCCTGTCGCCGCGCGCGAGGCGGGCATCACCGGCGACGGCAAGATCATGCTGGTCATGGGCGAACGCCGGGAGATCGCCAACTTCGCCTCCGAAACCGAACTCACGAAGGCTCTGATCAAATTGATCAACCCCGAGGCGCGCGCCGTCTATTTCCTCACCGGGCATGGCGAAGCCTCGCTCGAATTCAGCGAAGTCAGTTTCTCCACCGCCAAATCCACGCTCGAGAGCAAGAACTACACGGTCAACGCCCTGAACCTGCTGGCTGAGAACAAGATTCCCGAAGACGCGCTGGCGGTCATCGTCGCCGGTCCCATGAAGCCCGTTTCCGAACAGGAGGTGAAACTTCTCAAGGAATACGTGGACGCGGGGGGCTCGCTCGTCGTCATGGAAAACCCGGTCCTCCTGACGGACTTCGGCAACGCGCCGGATCCGCTCGCCGATTATCTCGCCAGCGATTGGGGCATCGCGCTGAACAATGACATCATCATTGACCTCAACAGCCAGCAGCCGTTGAACGCCATCTCCGCCTCCGCCAGCCAGCACCCGATCACAGCCAACCTGAGCGCGAACTATCTGGTCATCATGCCGCAGGCGCGTTCGCTCAGCCTGACGTCTCCCGCGGACGGCATCACACAAACCGCCCTGCTGTTCACCTCGCCCAATTCGTGGGGCGAAGTGAGCTTCACGAGCGCGGAAGGCACGCAGGTTTCATTCGACCCCGAGGATTTCCCGGGTCCCCTCATCATGGCGGCTTCCGGCGAAAACGCGGCGACCAAAGGACGCGTGGTCGTGTTCGGGAATTCCCTCTTTGCGACCAACGACGCATTCGATGCGTATGGCAATGGGAACATGTTCGTCAACTCGGTGGACTGGGCGGCGGAACAGGAAGACCTGCTCGACATCACGCCCAACACGCCCACCGCCCGCACCTTCGTCCCGCCGACCCAGATCCAGTTGCTGATCATCCTTCTCGGTTCGGTGTTGCTCATCCCCGGTCTGGTCGTATTTGCAGGTTTCTCCTCCTGGCTTGCCCGCAGGCGGCAGGGATAAATATGCGCCGCTCCACCATCGTCTATCTCCTGCTCTTTGCAGCCGTATTGGGCGCGGCGTATTACTTCAACAACCGCCAGGCGACTGCCGAGGACGAGACCGCCACCGAAACCGTCGCGCCCGTCGAATACCTCTTCACCTCCGCAGATGGATTGCCGACGCGCATCCGCATCGAATCGAAGGATGGGGAGGTCGTCGAGGTGGCGCGTAACGCGGAGAATGCCTGGGCGTTGATCCTGCCCCAGGAAGCCGCGGCAGACCAGGGGGCGGTCGAGGCGGCGGCTGGTCAGGTCTCCACCCTGCAGATTTTGGAACGCGTCCCCGGCCTTGCGCCGGAGGCGGCCGGTCTGGCTGATCCCGAATATACGATGACGTTCCAATTCACCGGCGGCGTGGAACGGAACATCCAGATCGGTGTTCTCACCCCTACAGAACGCGGTTATTACGCGCGCGCGGAGGACGGAGAGGTCTTGATCGTGAGCGTCAGCGCGGTGGATTCGCTCCTGAGACTCCTGACGGATCCGCCTTACGCGCCGACCGCCGTCCCGCCTCCCGCGTCGCCCGAGGCTGGTTCGACGACCGAGGCGACCGCCGCGCCTTAGCCGTAACATTTTATGAAGCCGAGCGTCTATAAAAAGCAATGGAAATGGTATTGCTTTTTACCCAAAAAAAGCGTATTCTGATAGCGACAAGGAAACGAATAGGAGAGAATGGACGTAGACAAGATCTTGATGGTTGACGAAGAAGAGGAGTTTCCCGCAATCGCCCGGCTCGTGGAGTTGGGGCGTCAAAAGGGATACATCACCCTGGACGATATCGTCCACTTCTTCCCCGAAGCCGAGCAGGACGTCGAGCAATTGGAAGAGGCGTTTTCCGCGCTCTTGAGCGCGGGCATCCCCTTTGTGGAAGACGCCAATCTCGCCGAACCCAGCGAAGACGAACTGGTGGCGGTGGAGGCTTCCGGGGATGTCGAACCCGAAATTGACCCCACGCTCGACGACTACCTCGCGAACATTGATACGGACGATACGATCGGTTTGTATCTCAAGGAGGTCAGCCGCGTGCCCCTGCTGACGGCGGACGAGGAAGTGGCGCTCGCCCAGCGCATCGAACGCGGGCGCATGGCGCGCGAGGAACTTGCAAAGGGAAACGCCAGTCCGCGCCGCCGCTCCGAACTCCGCAAACTCATCGAGGATGGCTGGTCGGCGCGCGAACATCTCATCACGGCGAACTCGCGCCTGGTTATTTCGGTCGCCAAGAAATACATGGGGCGCGGCGTCCCGTTCCTGGATCTGATCCAGGAGGGGAACATCGGTCTCATCCGCGCCACCAAGAAGTTCGATTACCGCCGCGGACACAAATTCTCCACGTACGCGACGTGGTGGATCCGCCAGGCGGTCACCCGCGCCATCGCCGACCAGGGACGCACGATCCGCGTGCCGGTTCACATGGGCGACCAGATCAACAAACTCCTGCGCGTGCAGCACCAGTTGACGCAGCGTCTCGGACGCGAACCGAGCGTGGAGGAACTTGCAGAAGCGCTGGACGTGCCGCCCAAGAAAGTGGAAAACATGATCCAGGTGGCGCGCCGTCCGCTTTCGCTGGAAACGCCGACCGACGATGAGGAAGATTCCGTGCTGGGCGATTTCATCGAAGACGACGAGGCGCCTCCGCCCGACGATACCGCCACATACAATCTTCTAAAGGAACACCTCGGCGAAGTATTGAATGGACTGCCTCCGCGCGAGGTCCGCATTTTGCAGTTGCGTTACGGCCTGCTCGACGGGCAGGCGTACACTCTCGAGGAAGTAGGGCGCAAGATGGGCGTCACGCGCGAACGCGTGAGGCAGATCGAAGCGCAGGCATTGAGCCGCCTGAGGCATCCCACCATCCGCAGGAAATTGCGGGATTACCTGGGAGAATAGAACGAAAAATGACCCCGTGTGGACGGGGTCATTTTGTTTTTTGTAAAACCGCTACAACCCAAACCCGTGAATGAGGCCGGCGATCCACATACCGATCACGGCGACCACGAGTTGAAAGTCATACCGCAATAACCCGACAAGCGCGCTTGCCCACGAATGATAGGCAAGGTAGGGCGAAAGAAAGGGCGACGCCGCCATCCCATAATCCATGCGGCGGTCGCGGATGGACAATGCGGTCAATACGAGACCGATGGGCAACGCCCAGGGCCACAGACTGGCGTTCCAGAATGAGTCCAGAAGATCGCTTTGACGACCGGCGACCCAATTCCCAAAGATAAGGAAGGAAAGCACCAGGCAGATCGCTACGGGGGCGAACGTCCGCGTCACGGATTTGATCCCGCCTGCGCGCCAGGCTTCAGCCAGCCAGTACAAGACCATGACGATTCCCATTTGAGGTTTGATCAGTACGAAGAACAATCCCAAAGGCGCAGGGAGGGTAAAACCGATGAGAACCAGAAAATCAACGTTCAACATACGCAAACCGTAAACGACCGGCGGGGAAACCATGAAGGCGATGAACGCCAGCGGGCTTGCCTTGAGGCGATACGCCACCCATGCGTAGCCTGCAATGCTCGCCATGAAATACAAAATCCCGCCCGTATCTTCGGAAAAAAGCGCAAAAGGCAAAAGCAGGAGTACCGTCCACGGGACGTTTCGGAAGGTCGGCACATCGTAGGGAGTCTCTCCGCTCAACGTCTTTTGAAGCGCGGGATAAAACGTCTCGCGCCAGTCAATTCCCACCAAATGCCAGACGAACGAGGAAAGCCAATAGAAGACGATCAGCAGTATCAGGCTCCCCAGGATGGAGGTTATCAGTGAGCGGGGGTTCTTTGTCTTTATCATCATCCGTTTCTTCGAAAGAGGGAATTCATCCCACCCACCCCCACAGGATGAATTGCGCGCTCAAATACAACTGCAACGCCAGGGACAGGTACACGATGACGCGATTGACCCATTTATTTTCTCCCCAAAAACCAAACACCATGAAGGCGGGAAAAATCGCGAGGGCGTAACGCATCATGCTGACGAGAGGCTGGGTGGCGTTCATTCGAAATAACGGGGTGATCAACATAACGATTGAATACAGGGAATATTCAACAGGAAGATTTTTCCAGATGGCAAACATCATGGCGATGAATCCAAGAGTCACGATGAGGTTCATGGTATCAATGATCCCCCCGTCGGGACTCATCAATAGAGTGATCGATGCCCAAACATTCGCCCAGGGAAATACGAAGCTTGCATGCCAATTGCCTTGCAAGGCAGTGATCATTGAAAAGTTAGAAAAGATAAAGAATGCAAGGGTCGCGGCTGGAATGATCACCAGAGGTAGGGCCCGAAGAAATATGTTCCTTGGCGATGGATTTTTATTTTCATTCCAAATCATATACAGTAATGGGAAAAACAACAGAATGCCCTGCAGCCGCGTCAGCGCAGAAAGCATCCCCAGGGCCGCCGCACGCCGCCAATGTCGGCGTGACGCGGCGGATAAAGACCCAGTTGCAAACAACAGGAACAGCGATTCAGTGTAGGCAGCCATAAAAAAGAAGGAGGTGGGAAAGACCAGAAAATAGATCAGCGTCCGGCGGGCCGCATGTTCATCCGCCAAACGTGATACAAGTCGATATAAAAGCACCAGAACACCGAACAATGCGATATTCGAGACCAACACAGCCGCTATCATGGGTTCGATCACAAAAGATAGCAAACGAATCAAAATTGGATACAAAGGGAAATAAGCAGTGCTGCCGGCCAGTCCCTGATAACCATAGGCGGCGATCCTGAGATACCAATTGGTGTCGAATCTTTGCCATAGGGCAAGCGCCTCGTTTTGTGAAGGCGGCACTCCTAAATAAGGAAAAATATTTTCGACCGCGTATGCGGACGGTTTCAGCGAAGTCCCCGCATAATTTCCCTGAATTGCGCGCCCCTCGCGCATGGACCACACGCTCCCGGTCTGATCGTCCAGCATGTATTGATCGTCCAATGCGCGGAACGTAAGTGTGGTTTCACCGACCGCCCGGGAATACGCGTATCGTTCGCTCGTCCGTAAATCGAAAACGGTAAGCGCGGGTTCGCCGAACAGGTCGAGGTTCTGCAACGCGACCGGAAAAATCCAATACACGACAAACGACCACAGGGTAAGGGCGAGCCGCGCAACCAGAAACGCGGCGAGCGCGAAACGCCAGGCGGACGGGATGCGATTCCAAAGGGAGGAAAGTTTTTGCAGCATGAACGACCCGAATGAGGCGGTCGGGCAATTATAATACCCCGCATGAGGCTGATAAACTTTTTCCTCCCGCGCCTTGAACACATTTTCTTCGCGGCTGTCTTTTTCGGGATCGCCGCAGGCGGGCACCGGTTGTTGAATTTCGACGGAGACCTGCCGCGTCATCTCCTCACGGGAGAACTGATCCTGCAAACCCGAAGCGTCCCCACCGTTGACGTTTTCTCGTTCCGCACGACGGGCTTTCCGGGCATTCCGCACGAGTGGCTTTCCCAGGTCATCTTCGCGGGCGCGTACGAATGGCTTGATCTGAACGGCGTCGTCCTGCTCGTCGCTTTGATTATGATGCTGGTGTGGATGACGGTTTTCCGCGAGGCTCATTCTCGATCGCGCAGTTTGTTCTTCGCGCTGATCTTTACCGCGCTGGCGGCGGGCGCAAGCCAGATCCACGTCCTTCCGCGTCCGCACATCTTCACCTATCTTCTGACTGCGATATGGGTGGCATTGCTCGAACGCGTTGGAAAAACGGGCTGGGCAAAGTGGTGGCTGTTTCCGTTGATCATGCTGGTCTGGGTAAACCTGCACGGCATGTTCGTGCTTGGGATCATTTTGTGGGGGATCTATTTGGTCGGAAGTTTCCTCGATCAACCATCCCGCGCCTGGTTCTCGGAGAGGAAAACGAAATTCATGTCATTCGCCGGCGCCTTCTCCCTGGTTGCCACTTTCTTCTCCCCCTCCGGCGTTCATATTTGGGAGACGATCGTTTCGCTGGGGAGCAACTCGTACATCACCTCGAAGATCACCGAATATCAATCCGCGAATTTTCATCTGCCGGAGACCTGGCTCTTTCTGGCGCTCCTGCTCCTGACCATGACAGGTTTCGCCCGCGCGAAAAACATCGGCTGGACGCACATCCTGTTGACGGTCGCTTTTGCGTTCCTGGCGTTGTACACCAGCAGGATGATCCCGTTGTTTGCCATTGTCGTCGCGCCTGTGACGGCAAAAGCCTTCGCAGAATGGATTCGGGAGGAACATCCGCAAAGCCGTTTCGCAGCATTCGAAGCGAGGATCGCACAAACCAACTCGTCCGCCAACGGCTGGATTTGGATACTCCTCGTCGTTCTTGGGACCGCCGCCCTGATCCAGCAGGGGGTCGCTTTGGATGCCGAAGGAAAGGGCAACGTCTTCGACGATCAATTCTTCCCGGTCCGCGCCGTGGACTGGCTCGCATCAAATCCGCAGGAGGGGCGCATGTTCAACGAGTTCGACTGGGGCGGATACATCCTACTCCGCTTATGGCCCCGCGAGCAGATCTTCATGGACGGTCACACGCACATCTACGGCGAGGCATTGACGCGGGAATACGAGCAGGTCGCAACGCTCAGCCCGGGGTGGGAGGATGTCCTCGAGAAATACGACGTCGCCTGGGCGATCGTGCGCGCCGCGAACCCGGTGGAAGAGGCGTTGTCCGCGCGGGGGTGGCGCGAGGTTTATCGTGACGAGACCGCCGTCATATTAAAGCGTGAACCGTAACGGGGCGTCATGCGAAACATCAATTTCCATCGCATCTTCATCGCTGCCGGAATCGCTTCCCTGCTCGTTTCCTATCTGGCAGTCTGGATTCGATTGATCAACGATCCGGTCGAGCGGACCGGCTCCGACTTCATCGCGTTTTATACCGCCGGACGGATCGCGCAGGAGGAAGGCGCGTCCCGCGTGTACGACATCGGATTACAGCGCCGGGTGGAGGAGGAACAGGTCGGCTTTGCGCTTGCGCCGGGTCAGGTGCTGCAATACAACCACCTTCCGTTTCTCATCCCCATTCTGCAAGTAATCGTAACTCCCGATTACGTTGCTTCTTTCCACAGGTGGGCGTTGTTCATGGCGGCGATCTACGTCGTCGGCATCGCCATCCTCGGGCGGACTTTGAAGCAATCGGGGATGGATCCCGTCTCCATTCGAATCGCCTTGATTGGAGCCTTGCTTTTCCTTCCCCTCTTTTTCAGCCTGATGAACGGACAGGATACCGGCATTCTCCTGCTCGGTGCAGCCATTTGGGTTTACGGGTTATTCTCTGGCAGGGAATGGATCGCCGGGCTGGGCTTAAGCCTGACCACGGTGCGCCCACACATCGCTCTTGTCCTGGCTCTCCCGATGCTGTTCAGGCATTACAGGGTGTTTCTGGGGTTTGTCATCGGTTCGGGGATGCTTGCCCTCTTCAGTCTCGGAATCCTGGGCTGGCAGGGCACGCAGGAATTCGTCAACGTCATCCTCGTCAGCGCGGGCGGCGATTGGTATGGGATCAAGCAGAATGTCATGTTCAACCTGATTGGTCTTCTGATGCGAACGTTTCCCTCGGTGGAGGCGAATACAATTCGCGGCGTCGGCTGGGTCATCTATGGAGCGACGATCCTTGCGCTGGTTTTTATCTGGCGCAGGACAAAAGGTCGAAAGGAGTACCTGATCGGGACGACAGCAACGCTTGCCGTGCTGGTCGTCCCCCACCTTCACTTCCACGATCTCACGTTAATTCTTATCCCGCTCTTTATGTTGATGCGCACCAGCCCAATCGGGCGGATGAAAACATCGTTCACGGCATCCCTGCCCATCGCGCTCTCGCTATTGCTCCTCATAAGCAACGCCGCCCCCTTTTTGCAATTTACCGTTCCATACCTGATTTCATTCTCCCTGATCGCCTATTTTCAGTTCTTCTCGAAAGCGCGTACATGGAGTTCTCTTACGCCAAATTTGCGCTAGAGAGCGCAGACTACACGAGGGTTTCGTGATCTACTGATTTTTGTCGTTTCGAGAAATCCTCCGGGACATCCCCCGACTACCGTTCCCTGTAGATCATCACGTCATCCGTTTCGTACGCCACTTCGTATCGTTCGTCGCCTTGCACGCGCGCCGCAAAATACGCGAAGGTTCGGGCGGGAACGAGCGGCGCGCAGTTCTCCGCGCGCAACACCTTCGAAAGATAAACGTAATCGTACTCCGTCGAATCCACCAGCCCGTCAATGCACGAGGGGTCGTCGCCAGCGCATGACTGCAACGCGACCGCCTCGCGAATGAACGGCTTGAACTCGTCGCCCTTCATCCATTCCGCGCCCTGGATCGTGAACAAACTTCTCCTGCCCGTCAGCGCAGGGAACCATTCGGAGGTCGCGTCGCAGGCGACGGAGTTTGCGCCGGAGAGGACCAAAAAGCGCGCATCCTCCGGCGTGTTTTCTTTCACCCACAACATCGCGTCACGTTCGGGTTCGGAAAGCGCCGCGCCCGACAATTGAAACCCAAATTGATATGCGGAGAAAACCGTGTAAAGCAAAAGATAGAGGAGAATGTTCCTCTCGATGGGTGAAACCTGAACGGACTGCCCCGCATCTCCCCTACCCGACGCCTGCAGAGCCGGCAAAACGACCTCCGCCAACCCGAGGGCGGCGAGCATCGCCAGCGGAATCACAACCAGGTTCGTTGCGCTCCGTCCCGCCGCGAAGAAGGGAATCGCCATCCACAACGGGAGCAGGTAGTCCCTGCGGACGAGGCGGTGGGCGATCCCGATCAAAGCCAGGACCGCGATTATCGTCATGTAAGGTTCTTCCGTAAACGTAAAAAAGAGGAGGTGGAGGAACGCAAGCGGATTCTCCCCGGTTTGCGCCGCGCGGAGAAGAGGTTCGATCCCATGAAAGCGGATCACCGTCCCCCACCAGGGCGCGGCGATGAGCAGCACGAGAAGCGCAACCAGGACGGATCGCATGAACGCGACGCGTGTGCGCGAAAGCACAAGCCACAGAAAGATCGCCGAAAGGAGCGTATGCGCCGCCGCTTCCGGGTGACTCATCACAGCCAGCCCGCCGAATATGCCCGCGAGGACAACGTCGGCGCGGCGGTCTTCCCGATAGAGACGGACGATCGCTCCCAACGCGAGCAGCATGAAGAATTGACCCGGCGCGCGCGTCACGCCTCCGCCCATGACGAACCAGAAAAAGGCGCGGGGCGTCAGGGCAAAGAACAGGGCCGAGAGCGAGGCGTAATATTTGTCCCGCAGGAGGCGCAGGGAGAGGAAGTAAAAAGCCGGGATGGAGAGCGAGGCAAAGAAAGCAGGCGTCCATCGCGCGACCTGTACCGAATCCAGACCTAACATGTCCGCCGCGAGCGCGCCGAAATAAAATCCAAGCGGCGGGTATGCGAAGGGAACCTCCGATTGATTGTATGAGGTAAAAGCGGGGACAAGATAATGATTTGTCCGCAGGTCGTCAATCATCACCGCGAACATCCCGCCGTCGTTGATGGCGAACCCCGCGAGCAGGGTCGGGTTGAAACGCAGGAATGCGCCGAGGGAGATGGCGAGCAGCAGGATCAGGTCAGCCCACTCGCCGCGGGTGATGGATTTTTTCATGCAACTCCGATGGAAAGCCTATAACACCGCGTCCACCATGATCGCCAGGAAGATGAACACGAGATACGTGCTGGACCACTTGTACATGCGCCAGGCGACCTTGTTCCCACCCTGCTTCCAAACCGCCCAGGCGGCATAGAGCAGCGCGCCGCCCAGAACAAGCGAAGAGACGAGATACACCGTCCCGGCAAGGTTTAGGAGCGGAAGCAATAACGTGACGATCACCAGTTCGATGGTGTAGACGAAGATCTGCTTGCGCGTTTCCAGTTCGCCGCGCACCACCGGCATCATGGGCACGCCCGCCTTTTCGTAATCCTTCATGCGGACGATCGCCAGAGCCCAGAAATGCGGGGGCGTCCACATGAAGATGATGGCAAAGAGGATCCACGCCGTCCAGTCGAGAACGCCGGTCGCGGCGGCATAACCGACCATCGGAGGAATCGCTCCCGCCCCGCCGCCGATGACGATGTTCTGCACGGTCGCCTTCTTCAACCAGAGACTGTACAGGATCACGTAATAAACGATCCCAGCCAGCGAAAGCAAAGCCGCCAGCGAGTTCACGAAACATGCCAGAATGTAATAACTGACCAGCGATAGCCCAAGACCGAACGCGAGTCCCTCGGCATCCGTCAATCGTCCCTCCGCAAGAGGACGCCTGGCTGTGCGCTGCATCTTGCGGTCGAGTTCGCGGTCAATGTACTGGTTCAACGCGCTCGACCCGCCCGCCGCCAGCGCGCCGCCCAGCAGCGTCCACAGGGTCAATGAAAAAGAGGGCCACTGTTTCCCTCCGACGACCAGCCCGCCGTAGGTCGTGATCAACAACAAACCCACGATCAGCGGCTTCGATAGGGCAAAGAAGTCCTTGGCGCGTTGTTTTTTATCAAAAGTCTCCGGCGGTGTCTCGGCCCTGATTAGCAAACCGGAAACGTAAACCAGCAAAAGGAGCGCGATCCACAAAGCCCACGTCGTCAGCCTGTGCAGAAGGATGAGATGCCCCGCGCCGGGCTGAGTCACTTGAACGGCGCCCACCAAAGCCTGACCGAAGAACATGACCGTCAAAATGGTCGTCAGCGGCAGGATCACGCGCTGATTGCGCTGCTCCCTCCACGCCTTGCGGAATACACCGAGCATCAAAATGGACGCGACTCCCACTAGCGACATGTGCGCCAATTTCATCCAGCCTGCGGGAGCGGTCGGCGCGCACAGGGGCCAGCCTTTGCAGAATGCCTCCGCGCCGGTCAACGTCACGATGCGCCCGGCAACCGTCAGCGCGACCACCGCAAAGAACAACACGAAAACGTATTTCGAGAACGAAGACTGGAGCGAATATCTCATGCTTCCTGTTTCCTCAAATAGAACGGATAACCCGCGAACAAAATCGTCGCGAACGTGAACCACTGCAAAGCATACCCAAAATGCGGACCTTCCGTCAACTCGATCTCCGGCTGGTACGGGATCGGGGGAACGACGTCTCCCGCCGCCGCATCAGGCTGAACGTAAATAGTCAGTGCGGGATACGGCATCTGACGCGCGATCCTCTCGATGTCGGCGTTGTTCCACACCCAAAGCGGACTTCCGTCCGCAGGCAGCGCGTCGGCAACCCCGCCGAAGGCTGGTTTGCCCTGCCCGAGCCGTATCTGCCCCGTGACCGTCACGACGCCCGGCTCATCGTACTTGCGCCAGTCTGCCGGGGTGGAATTGCCGTCAGCGGGGATCCAGCCTCGGTCCACGAGGACAGCCGTCTCTGCGAAACGAAGCGGGGTCAGGAGGTGGTATCCGTATTGGTCGCCGTGATACTGATTGCGGATCGCGATCTGATTCTCGAAGTCATACTCCCCGGTGACCATCGCCGCGCGCCATTCCATTGCCGCAATCGCATCAAAGCCATCGGAATTCAAATCCAGCGGCGGCATGGCGCGCATCGTCTCAACCTGTGTGTTGAAGGCCCGCCGCTGATCGAGACGATCCAACTGCCAGATGCCCAAACGGACGCACAGCGCGGTCCCCAGGAATACAAGGGTGGTCGTGAACAACCACCTGCGATGGAACATCCTACGCACGAGCATCTTTTTTCTTCACGGGAAGGATGAAACTATACAACGCGATCAGGACGCCCATGGGAATGCCCGCAAAAAGAATGCCGTACAGGCGCGTGCCGATCGTGAGGGGCTCGCGCACGTCCAGCCCGAAATAATTGCCGGGCTGAAAAGTGCATTCGTAGGCGAGGCTTTCCACCCGTCCAAGAGGCAACCGCGCCGACGAGTTCGCGGGGATCCACAACGGACCCAGTTTGTGGTCAACCGCATCGTCGTTCCTTACCACGAGCGTATCGCCGACCACGAAGACCATATCCGTCGGGATGGAGGGAGGCTGTTCGCCGCGCGCAACCTGCTCCGCCGCGCCGGGCGGAATGACCAGCGCGATCTCCTGCGGAGGGCGAGCCGTCTCCCGCAAAAAGATGAACGGTATCTCGCTGATCGCCGCGCCGAGGATCAGCCCGACCGCCAACGAAATGAAAAGCCTTTTGAGAAGAATATTCAGTGGAGGCATCATCCACCCTCTTTGAGAATCAACTTGAGATCGTGAACGATGTCCTCCACGGGCGTATCGAACCCGAACGAGAGGCGCAGGTTCCCGTTCCCGTCAACCAACGTCACGCGCGCCGTATGATTCACCAGATACCCCGCCGCGGACGTGCCTTCCACAATCTCACGGAACACGCCATAGGCGTTCCAGACTTTCGACAATTCCTCCTCGGGCCCGCTCAACCCGATGAAGTCCGGGTTGAAATGATTCACGTATTCCTGCGCGCGTTCGGGCGTGTCGCGTCCGGGGTCGACCGTGACGAACACGACCTGCACTCGCGCGGCTTCCTCCGCCTTCAGGCCCTTCATCGCCTGGTTGAGTTCCGCCAGCGTTGTGGGACAAATATCCGGGCAGGAGGTATAGCCGAAGAAGAGCAAGACGACCTTCCCCCGCATCCCGCTCAACTGGAACCTGCTCCCGTCCGCCCGAGCCAGCGTAAAATCCGACGCGGGAGGATACGGTTCGGTGTAGATCGTGCCGCGAAACCCGGCGGGCTTTACAAAGAAGACCGTCCACGCGGCGACCATGCCGATCAAAACGAGTGAGCCGAGACCAACGAGCAACGTTTTTCGATCCATGACAATACCTGAAAATTATTGAGCGATGTCACACCCGGTTACCGCGAGATTTATCTCGCCTGGCAAACTGACGTTTATCAATCATACACCCAAAAATCGGAGCGACCCGTTCGGATCGCCCCGATCATTACCAACTCTAATTGCGTTCTTATGTCGCCTGCGTTTACACAATGGCGGTGCCGACCAGATAGAGCGCGGGGTAGAAAACGATCCACACCACGTCCACGAAATGCCAGTACACCGCCGCGGCTTCGACCGGGTAGTGCTTTTCATCGTACAGTCCGCGCCGGCCGTTGAACCAGACGATGGCAAGGAAGATCAAACCGGTGAACACGTGGAAGGCGTGCATTCCGGTCATCATGAAGAAAGCCGCGCCTGCGGGTCCGTTGTCGGGCTTGATCCCCTCGTGGATGGCGTTGGGCCACTCCACAAAGACCACGCCGATCAAAAAGCCAAGTCCCAGGAGGAACGTGATCAACGTGTTCGCGAGGAAACCCCTTCGATCCCCGTTCGCGATCATGGTCTCGCCGCGGTTCATAAAGAAGGACGAGATCAGCAGGATGGCGGTCACGAACAAGCCGAGGGTCTGGTCCAGGTGAGGACGCGTGAGTCCGAGCAGGTTCATGCGCATCACCAGCAAGCCCCCGAACACGAACGAGTCCGAGACGAGGAACAGCCACAATCCCACGCGGTTCGTGCCGGACTTGTATTCGTAAGAATGGTGATCGCCCTCGTGTTCGGCGTTCAGTTTGTAGATGTGCATGTAGTAGTAGACGACCAGCGCGCCCTTGACGAGCGCCACCGCGACCAGCACCGCGGTCGAATTGAAGGAAAGCGCAACGAGAAATTCCAGGACGGTCAATACTGCCAGGTAGACGAAAATGAATACGCCCTGGTTCAACATGGACCTCTTGTTTTGTGTATGTGCCATTGTTCTCTTCCTCCCCTTTAGTGTTTTCCGCCCCTGGCGGGAATGAATTCGACGTATTTCGACCCGGGCAGACCGTAATCGTACGGTTCGCCGACCACCTCGAAGGGTTGTTCGTAGTTATGCGAGGGCATCGGCGAGGGGACCTGCCATTCCGGCGAGCGCGAGTTCCACACGTTGCCCTCCGCTTTTTCTCCGTGCTTGATGCTGTGGAAGAGGTTGACGATGAATATCAACACGGAGAGCGCAATGGCGAACGCGCAGATCGTCAGGATGAGATGCGTAAAGTCGAAGCCGAGCGCGGGGTCATAGTCCGCGATGCGTCGGCGCATTCCCAGCAAGCCCACGCGCATCATGCCGAAGGTCAGGATGAGAAACGAGGGCGTCATCAGCCAGAAATGAACCTTGCCCCAGAACTCGTTCATGCGGCGGCCCGTCGCTTTGGGGAACCAGTAGTAGATGGCGGCAAAGAACGGGAAGACGAATCCGCCGAAGATCGTATCGTGGAAGTGACCGACGATGAAATAGGTGTCGTGCAGGTGCAGGTCAACGGAGACGGTGGCGTTCGGAGGTCCCGAAAGACCGCCCATCAGGAAGACCACGATCGCGCCAAGCACGAACAACATCGGCGTGGGGGTCGAGATCTTGCCGTTCCAGATGGTCGCCACCCACGAGAAGAACTTCACGCCGGTCGGCACGGCGACGAGCAGCGTGCTGTACATGAACGGCACGCGCAGGTATTCGTTCATGCCGGAGGCGAACATGTGATGCGCCCAGACCAAAAAGCCGACCAGGGCAATCCCCAGCGAGGACATGGCGACCCAGCGATACCCGAACAACGGCTTGCGGACGAAGACCGGCAGCAGTTCGGAGATCACGCCCAGGCCGGGAAGCACGAACACGTACACCGCCGGGTGCGAATAGAACCAGAAGAGATGCTGGAACAATACCGGGTTGCCGCCCTTTGCCGGGTCGAAGAATCCCATGCCGAACAGACGCTGGAACATCACCAACTGGAACGAGAGACCGATCAACTGCGTGGCGGTCAGGGCGATGATGGAAGTGGCGATCGAAGCCCAGACGAAGATCGGCAGGCGCATGGAGGTCATTCCCCTGGCGCGCATCCGCAGGACGGTGGCGATCACGTTCAACGCGCCCAGGATCGAAGACCAGCCAGCCACAAACACGCCGAGGAAGAACATCTGTTGACCGACCGGCGCCTTCGCGGAGAGCGGGGGATATCCCGTCCAGCCGGTATCGAACCCACCAAGCACGAGGCTCATCAGCAGAAGCACGGAGGCAGGTACCGAAACCCAATAGGCGAACGCGTTCAGGCGCGGGAACGCCATATCCTGCGCGCCGAGCAGGAGAGGCACGGCGTAGTTGATGATGCCCGAAATGCCCAGCAGGATCGAGACGATCATGATCATCCCGTGCAGGGACATCAACGTATTGTAGAGTTGCGGTCCGTTCTGACCGAAGAGGCTCATGTCCACGTTGAGGAATTGCAAGCCCGAAGCCGCGAGTTCCGTGCGGAATATCAACGCGAAGGTGCCGCCCACCGCGATCAGGAACAAAGCGGTAATCGTGTACTGGATGCCGATCACTTTATGATCGAGCGAGACGCCCAGATATTTTTCCCAGCCCGGTTCGTCTTCGTGATGTTCGGGAGTGTCAATGCCGCGCGCCCATTTGACCCAATCATCCATGACGCCGACACCGAACAGGAAGGCGACCGCGCCAGCCAGCGCGCCGAACACCCAGGCGGGCTCGGTGAAGAAGAAACCGCTAAAAACCGACAGTCCCCTCGCGGCGCGGATGCCGGTCACGATGAAGCCGCCAATCAGCGTCCACACGACTTGATAGACCAGCCCGCGCGTGATGCCGCGGTAGCCATACACGCCGAAGAAGAAGGCGGTGAAGGCAAAGAGCAGCGCAAACGCCGAAGGCACGGGAGCCGTCCAGCGCACGCTCTTCATGATGAGCGCGTCAATTCCCAGCCCGATGAAGTAACCAATTACCCCGGCAATCAGCAGGAACAACAAACCGCTTCCTACGGTATATTTTCTTTCCATTCCAGATTCCTCCGCCAAATTATTTCAGCGTCTTGATGTATGCAATGATGTCCGCCACCTGCTCATCGGTGAAGTTGTAGGCAGGCATCTGCTGCGCTTCGAATCCAGCCACGATCTTCGCCTGAGGCTGAAGGATGGATTCCTTCAGGAAGGCATCATCCGCAACGACCGTCCCGCCGCCGCTGAGCGGCACTTCGGAGCCAGCCAATTGGAACCACGTCGGACCGACTCCCCCTGAACCGTCAATCGAGTGACAGGCACGGCAGCCATTGGCAGTCACCAGCGCCAAACCGCGTCCTTCGGGGGTTTGCCCGGCTTCCGACGCCAGCGCCTGCTGCTCTGCCACCCATGCCTCGAAAGCGACCTTTTCCACCACAATCACCGGCGCTTCCATGTAGGCGTGTGAAGTGCCGCAGATTTCGGCGCAGCGCACCTTGTACGTATCACCAATCAGTGTCGGAGTGATGCGAAGTTCGGTCACGCGGCCAGGCACGAGGTCCTGTTTGACGCGGAATTCAGGCACCCAGAAGGAATGGATCACGTCCCGCGATTCCATCTTCAAAAGCGCCTGTCTGTTAACCGGCAAATACAATTCATTCGAGGTGATTCCGTAATCGGGATAATCGAACGTCCATCCCCACTGGTAACCGGTGACCCGTACCACCATCGCGTCGGGATCCACGCGGCGCGTTTCCGCAAGATTTTCCGCCCCGATATACGCCATTCCCAAAACCATGAAGAGCGGAATGATCGTCCATACGATCTCAAGTGTGGTGTTCCCTTCGATGTGTTCGGCGTCGCTCGTATCCCCCTTGCGCCGGCGAAAAACGAACAGGCTGTACACCATGGGAACCACGATGAGCGCAAATAGGAACGTCATGGCTTTGATTTGCAGATCCCAAAGCCAGTCAATGGGACCGGCTTGAGCGCTCGCAGGGACTGGCATTAGCCCCACCGTGTGGAGTCCCAGGTATGTGAGGACCGCCACCGCAACAACCAGAATTCCCACAACCACAAAGTGTCGCATACAAACTTTCTCCTGGTACAAAATGAAACTTGGACTTCTCCAGTCCACAACCGCTCTAATTTACCAAATTTTCCTCTATTTGTCACGAAATACGGGGGACGAAAAACCGCCTCCCACCGCGCCGACGTTCGATCCTGATCAAGCGGCTGCGCCCAACGCTGAAAGCACCTCTGCGCTATGCTCCGCGGGGCGCACGTTCTCGAACACCTTGACGATGTTTCCGTTGCCGTCAACCAGGAAAGTCGTCCTCAAGACTCCCATGTACTCCCTGCCCATGGATTTCTTCAGCCCCCATACCCCGTACAGGTCGCAGACCTTGTGGTCTTCGTCCGCCAGCAACGGAAAAGGCAGATCGAATTTCTTCTTGAATTTCACGTGCGATTTCACATCGTCAGGGCTGACGCCGAGAATGACGACATTCGCTTTTTCGTATGCGGAATAATCGTCGCGAAAATTGCAGGCTTCCGTCGTGCAACCGGGCGTATCGTCCTTCGGATAAAAATACAGGACGACGTTCCTCCCGCGAAAATCGGATAACCTGCGAAGCGTACTCGTATCGTCGTACAACTCGAATTCAGGGGCTGGGATTCCGGATGGGATCGGCATGACACTCTCTCCTCTTTGACTTTGTGGTTTGAATGCAAAATGGCGCAAGCGGCTATTATACTCTCGACCTTCATTATTGCAACACAAAACCGCCACAGTTTTTTCGGTGGCGGCTTTGCGTTCAGTCAAGAGGGGCGCTATGGGAGCATCTTCGCCTGTTTCAACGCCACCTCCAGCGAATCAATCGTGGCAGGCTTGATGATCATGGCGGTGGCGCCGAGTTTCATCACCTTATTTTGCGTCTCCGGCTGGTCGTCGGAGGTGATGACAAATACCGGCACATGCCTCAAGCGCGGTTCGCGTTTGAGGAACGCCAGCACCTCCGTCCCATCCACGCCGGGCATGTTGATATCCAGGCAGATGAAGCCGGGCGTAAATCCAGTCCCCAAAAGTTCCATTGCGGGGCTCGAGCCGTACGAAACACGCGTCTTGAAGCCCAGCGCCTTCAGCATTTGCATCAGCGCGTCCGCCGTCTGACGGTTATCGTCAATTACCAGTCCTTCAGTCATCTAATCCTCCAAAATGATCGCGCCCATCACAGACACGTCATAACCCGGCAGTTGAGAAACGGCGTTTCGGAATGCTGAGTCAGCCAAAAGTCCGAAAAGAGGCGCAAGCAGTTCGTCACCCGCAAATTGCTTTGGGATCACAAGGTCATAACGTTCCTGAAACAACGGGACGAAATCCAGATCCAAAGCCTGCGCGGCGGCCGCAATTCCCAACCCGCAATCCGCCCGACCCGATGCAACCGATGCCGCAACACCGAGATGAGTATACTCTTCCTGTTGATAGCCTTCAATGGAACTTTGGGGTATTGTCATCAAATTCAAATGATAGTCGAGCAGGACGCGCGTGCCAGCGCCACGCTGACGGTTCACAAACTGGATGCTTCGACCCGGCTCAGCACGACGCCCCGTTCTGGCGAGGTCTTCCAGGCTTTTGATTCCCTTTGGGTTTCCCTTCTTCACGATCAAGCCCTGTTCACGTCCCACCAATGCGACGACTTTTACCGGGATATCCGGCATGTATTGACGGATGTATGAGATGTTGTATTCGCCCGTTTCGGGATTGAGCAAATGCGACCCGGCAAAGTGCGCTTCGCCGCGCCGCAGCGCCACCAGCCCGCCCTGCGAACCGACGTTGGCGGAGGCAAGACGCCGGTCGTGCGCAGCCAGGAATTGCGCCATCAGGTCGAG
>JABWAU010000014.1 GCA_013360875.1 Anaerolineales bacterium
CACCTGGAACGCGGCAGTGAGAAGCAGCGCCGCCAGCGAGACCTTCACCGCATGGATGCCGCGGTCGGTGGCGAGGGCTGGATCGAGCGCGGCAACCTGATAGCCGTGATCGTGCGGCGTGAAGGTGTGCTGGAACCATTCGACGAGCGGGTTCGTGGAATGCGCGTGTTCGTGATCGTGTTCATGATTATGTTCCATAATTACCTCTGCTTCTGTTCAACGTCATTTCCAAAACTGCGGAAGGTATTCCTTGTAACTCGTCAGGTAATCATCCAGTATTTTCCTTGCTGTATCCATGTCCGTAATTACAGGATCGAGCAACAGACATTGGAATGCCTTTTCGCGCGAGCCTTCCACGGCGGCATCCACGCAAAGTTGCGCAACAGTTATTTCCCTTCGGCAAAGTTCGGCAATCGGTTCGGGCAGCGCGCCGACATGAACAGGATGAATCCCGGCGCCGTTGACGTGTACCGGTGTTTCGACGGTTGCGCCCATTGGTAAATTGGAGATTTGTCCCACGTTCGGAAGGTTTGCCGCGAGGTGATAGTGATTCCCCGCGCCGGCGACGTTTTCGATCATTTCAAGCGCGCCTTCGGAGTCCGTGTTCATCAAGCCCTCGATGGTTGCTTCATTGTTTGCCATTTGGTTCAGGCGGTGCAGTTCGAATTCGCGTACATTCGCAAAAAGTTCCCAATCGTAAAGGCGGATGTTGTATTTCTCCCAGGGCTTGGTCTGCGTGTCGCTCATCCACGGGAGGTATTCGCACAAGTGCGTATCGCCGGGGATGGGGAACAAACCGAAGGCGGAGAAAACGTCCCTCGTGAGCGGCTCGAATTTCGGGTCCAGTTCGAAGAAGCGTTTTCTGAACAACGGATAAAGGTCCTCGCCGGTGCGGCGATCCGTGATGGAAAGAATCCAGGTGAAGTGATTCAGCCCCGCGGCGCGAACGTCCACCAACGGCACGATCTGTTCGCGCACGCGATGTTGAAGCGGATGTTGATCCACCGCGGCGTGAACCCCGTTGAGTCCCTCGGGAATCTCGATGCCCAAATCGTTCGCAAGCGCGACGCCGACCATGACATAACCCGCATAGATTTGATGACATAATCCAACAGCCTTGATCGTGCTGTGACGATTGACCGCGTCGCAAATGCGGACCATGGGATTGGTGAAATTGATGAACCACGCGTCGGGGCAGGCTCCTTCCATATCCCGCGCAATCTGCATGATCGGACCGATGTTGCGCGCCGCGTGGGCAAATCCGCCGGGACCTCCGTTCTCCGCATAAGGCTGGCGGACGCCGTATTTCAACGGAATCTCGAAATCCTTCTGCCACAGGTTTTCGCGCGCGCCGACCTCGATGGCGTTGACGACGAATTGGCTGTCGGGCAACGCGTCGCGATGATCCTTGTGGGCGGTGATGACAAACCCCGCCTCCCACTCACGGTTGAGCCTGTCCGCCAGACGACGGACGATATCCAAACTGCCGGCATTCCGATCCACCAATGCAAGGGTGGAACCGCGTAATTTTTTCGAACGCATGATGGCGGATAACGTGTTTTCGCCGAACGATGCAGAACCCGCGCCAATGACAGTGATCTTGGTTGGGAGGGACATTGAATGCTCCATTTGGAAACGTCCCGAAGGTTTTTTGGGAATCGTCTTGTTGAATGGATGAACCTTCGGGACGTTTTGTAAAAACAAGGACGCGGCGATTATACAATACCCGAAAGGATGTAAATCATCCGCGTCCCGTTCACTGACAACTGCTCACTGATCACTGCCTATTCCCCAATCGTCACCTCCGCGCTCATCCCAGCCAGCGCGCCGGCGGGTTGCTCGCTGAATGTAAGCGTGACCTCGTAAACGACATCCCCACCGAGAGTATTTGCCAGCGGCGAGATATTGAATACCTCTCCGTCGAATTCGCGGTTCAAGGCTTTGATGAGAATGCTTGCGGGAGCGCCGGTCTTCACTTTTGTCACGTCGCGTTCGCTCAGGTCTGTGGTCTTGACCAGCCATTGGTTCGTATCGAGTACGACGACCAGAATCCTGCCCGGTGTGGCGTATTCGCCCGCGATCACGTTGACCTGCGCCACCACCCCGGAGATGGGCGAGATCAAACGGGTTTGCTCGAGTCGTTCCTGCGCGGCGGTCAGGTCGTCCCTTGCCTGTTGCAGTTGCGCCAGTTTCATGCCCGAGGCATCCGGCGGGACCCGTTCTCCCTTGAGAGCGTCGAGATACCATTCCGCCTCCTGGGCTGCGGCTTGCGCGGCGCTCAGTTTTGCCTGCGTGATGGCTATGTCCGTTTCGGAGGGTTTGCCCGTCAGCCAGTTGTATTTTGCCCGCAGCGTGTTCAGGTTCAATTGGGCGTTGGTCATGGCGACGAGCGCCTTCGCCTTTCTGGGGTCGCCGTCGGAAAGCCGGGCAAACTGCCTGTAAGTGTCCGACGCGATCGCCAGTTGTTGTTCGGCAAGGGTGATCTCGGCTTCGGCATTATCAATCAAGGCGTCGGAGGCGCGCGGCAGGGACAGGGCAACCACTTTTTTCTGCGCATCCTCCAGGTCGTTTTGCGCGGAGGCGAGCGCCTCCTCGGCGGTGGCGATCATGGCGGGCGAGGTCAGTTCGCGCAGGGCGCGCTTTGCCCGCTCGACCTCCAATTGGGCGAGCGCGTCATCCAGTTCGACCAGGATATACCCCGCTGTTACGCGGTCTCCGACCCTGGCGTTGACCTTCGCAACGTTCCCGCCGGTGACGAAAGCCAGATACGCCTCCTGCGCGGGGATGACGACAGCCGAGGCGACGACGCTTCCTCCGCTCGAAACTGGCGCGGCAGGCTGGACCGGGTTGCTGTTGCCGCTTTCAACGACGATCGTTGGAATGGGAGTCGGTGTGGCATTCGATCCGCAGGCGGAGAGGATCAACGCCAGGATGATGGGTATGGTTATGGCGTATATAGCACTTTGGCTTCGGTCTTCGGCTTCGTTAACGCTTCGCTCAGACCTCCGCTCAGCGCGATGGAAACTTATGTTCTTCATTCTCACTCTATGACTTTCCATTGACCTTGCTGTCCTTGACGATCAAGCCGTCCTGCAAGGTGACGACCCGGTTGGCGTATTTGATGACGCGCGGATCGTGGGTGGCAAAGACGAAGGTGGCACCGGTCTCTTTGTTGAGTTTCTTCATGATCTCCATGACCTGCTCGCCGTTCTCGGTATCGAGGTTGGCGGTGGGTTCGTCGGCGAGGATCAGTTTGGGATCAGTGGCAAGCGCTCGGGCGACCGCGACGCGCTGCTGTTGTCCGCCGGAGAGTTGATCGGGACGGTTGTTTGCCCGGTCGGTCATGCCGACAGCCGAGAGCAGTTCCATGACGCGTTTTTTGCGTTCCGCCGCGCTTTTACCGTTGAGCAGGAGCGGCATTTCCACGTTTTCGTAGGCGGTCAGTGTGGGAATGAGGGCGAAGAACTGGAATACGAATCCGATCGTGCCTTTGCGCAGGTCGGCGCGTTGGTTGCGATTCAAATTGGTGGCATCCTTGCCTGCGATGATTACCTTGCCGGAGGTGGGCTGGTCGAGACAGCCGATGAGTTGCAGGAGCGTGGTCTTGCCCGAGCCGGACGGTCCGACGAGCGACGTGAACTCTCCGCTTTCGATGGTGAGGCTGACGCCGTTGAGGGCGCGGGTTTCCACTTCACCGATCTTGTAGATGCGGGTGACATCCGTTAATTTTGCGACTTCCATTTTTGTTTCTCCTTGTGTAGCGGACGTTAGAGAACGTCCGCTACGCGTATTGCGTAGGGCGCGTTCTCTAACGTGCATTTATTGTGCGTTGTGCAATGCCTCGACGGGTTCCATGCGGGAAGCCATCCGCGCCGGGTAGAGCGAAGCGATCAGGGTAAATACGAACGCGGTGATGATCAGGTTGATGGCTGATTCAAGCGTCAGGTAGGTGTAGATGCGGTCTTCAAGGAGCATGTCGGCGCTCAAGCCGAGGTCTCCGAAATAGATGCCGACCTTTCCAAAGTAGACGGAAAGAGCCCAGCCAGCCAGTGATCCGACCGTGACGCCGCCCAATGCCAGCAGGCTCGCCTCTGCCAGGAACATGGCGATGATCTGCCTGCCTTTCATGCCGATGGCGGAGAGGATGCCGATCTCGCGCGTGCGTTCGAAGACGGACATGAGCAGTGTGTTGACGATGACAGTGATTGTCACGCCCAGAATGATCAGGTTGATGACCGTCAGATAGGCGTTCGAGAAATCGTTGACCAGCACGAGCAGCGAGTTCAACTCACGCCACGTCTCCACCTTGAAATTCCGGCTCGGGATCGCCTTCGCCACGAACTCAGCCTGCTCGCGGTCCTTCAGCAGGACGAAGATCATGCTGGCGTGATTCCCTGCGCCCGAAAAAGCCTGCGCCTTGGCAAGCGGAAGAAACACGATGCCCTTGTCATAGGCGGTGGTGCCGGTCGTGTAGATGCCGCGCACTGTGAACAATTGCTCGTCCACCGTGCCGTCAGCCGTGTTGACCAGCAGGTTGATCCGGTCTCCAACATTGAGCGCCAGGTTTTGCGCGAGCGGGTATCCGATCAGGATGCCTTCGCGGTCATCCGCGGTGAGAAACTCACCGGAGACGAGGTGACGGTACGGATCATTCGCCCTTGAAGCAGGGTCTATGCCCATGATCTGGACGCCTATGGAATCGCTCTGCACCGAAATGATCCCGCTTGCCAACAGGCGCGGCGTTGCCACATCAACCTGGTCCAACGCTTCGATCTGCGCCGCGATCTGCTCCGGATTCTCGATCAGATATTCCCAGGCGACGCTGAGTTTGTCGGGGTCATAATCCGCATCCCGCACTTGCAGGTGCCCACTGCTGAGGCGCAGTGTGGATTCCATGGCACTGCGCATCTCACCTTGAAAGAAGGCGGCGATGCCTGCCCAGGTTTCGATAAGCCAGTTTGAAATAATTCATCATAGTTATTCTCCAAACCTGACAGGTTTTATTGTGAGGTCTGATGAACAGACAACGTCCAAGTCCGCAGGAACTTTTTGAGAAAGTTTCCGCGGAAACCTGTCAGGTTTTTGTCATACGTAGTGCAACGCCTCCGCCGGTTCACGCTGTGAGGCTTGGATGGCAGGGAAGACCGCCGCAAGCGTTGCAATGACGGCAACCGTGACCGCGTGTTGAAGCACCTTGAGAGGCACGAGTTGGGTATAGATGCTTCCGCTGATCAGGGCGGTGTACTCGGTCAGGCTGGCGAACTGGCTGTAATCCAACCCCACAACGCTGAAGATGCCATTGATGGCGGTGCCTAACACTGCGCCGATCACCGCGCCCATGACGCCGATCAGGGTCCCCTCCAGCAGGAACAGGACCGTGATCTCACGCGGCTTCAATCCCAGCGCGCCGATGATGCCGATCTCGCGCGTCCGCTCAAAGACCGCCATCATCAACAGGTTGAGGATGCCGATCGCGGCGATGCTCAGCATGAATACGCCCATGTAACCCATCACGCCGGTCTTCATCTCCATGGTCTGTTTCAATTCCGGGAACGAACTCTCCCAGGTCTCCACTTCATAGCCAGATACCGACCCGTTGATGGCGTTGATCACAGCCGCTTCCTGCCCGATCTGCTTCAGGGAGACGACAATCTCCGTCACCTGCCCATTCAGCCCGAACAGGCTCTGCGCCTCGGCAAGAGACATGTAGATCATGGCTTTCTCAACTGAGGGCACGCCCACATCGTAGATGCCGACAACGGTCATTGTGCGCTGGCGGTTCTGTTCATTCCTGGAATTACCCACCATCGTGATGCGGTCGCCAACGCCCACGCTCATGGCGGTGGCGAGTCCCTGACCGATGACGATCATGTCGCCATCGTCGGGGTTGAGGTAGTGTCCCTTTGTGATGTTCTCCGCCACCGGGGTGATTTTGGCTTCCTTCTCCGCCTCGATGCCGATGATCGAGACCGCGAACGCGCCTTCGCGGTTGGTCACCAACCCGCCGGTGACGATGCGCTTCGACGCGGCAACCACCTCGGGTCGTGACTCCGCCGCCTGCACTACGGCATCCGGGTCGGCCAGCGGGAGCAATGGTTTGCTTCCCAAAGTATCGCCATAGCCGGGCGCATGCACCTGAATGTTGCCTCCCAGCAGTTGAATGGCGTTGCCGTAGATTGCCTGCTCGAAACCGCCGATCAGACCGTCATAGAACACCAGCAACGCCATCATGGCGCCCATGGCGCCCGCGATCAGGAGCGTCCTGCGGCGTTGACGCCATACGTTCCGCCATGCTATGCGTAGAAATAAATTCATGGTGTTGTCCTTTCTAAACGCTCGCTTCGAATTGCGATTCTGTTTTGCGCAAACCGTATTCCATCACGTACAACATCTTGTCGATCCGTTCCTGAACCTTCGCAGAGCGCACCCATTTCATGATGTCTTTCTGCTTCATGCCTTCATTGATAATGTAGGTGCTGATGGCATTCGTCCAGGTTTCCATGATCATCACCGCCAGGTCCACATCCACGCTGGGGTCCACTTCGCCGCGCTCGATGGCTTGCGTGATCATCGCGCGCAATCCCTGTATGGAACGTTCCCGAACACTGGCAAAATTCCGATAATACAAACTTTCACCGAACATCACGCGGCTGATTGCCTGCACCAGGCGCGGATAGGCGGAATTGAATTCCATGCCTGTCTTGATCATCCAGCGGAAGTACTGGAAGGTGTCCAAGTTCATACTCGGTGGATGCTTGCCTTTGAAGTATTCCAGTTTTTCCTTTTCCAGTACGGTGAGCAAATACACAAAAACATCCTGTTTATCCTCGAAGTACTGGTAGAAACTTCCCTTGGCGATGCCGCTGTGCGCCACGATACGGTTGGTGGAGGCGTTCTCCAAACCGTATTCCGCAAACTCGTCAATCGCCGCGTTGACGATGACCTTGCGTTTTTCTTCGGGAAGATTGAGGAAGGTTTGTTTGGGCATGTATCTCAATTCCATGGAGAGGACAGGTAGACACGTATACACGTACACAAGATAGACAAATGTGTACCTGTATACCTGTCCACCTTCTCACCTCAACAACAAATACACACCGCCGACGATTGTCGCAATGCCGACGATGCTGAAGAAGATGACGGTCCCTTTTTCAGAGAGCAGTTGCACGAAGCCCTGAATCTTGCCGAGGTTCCAGATGGCTTTGGGTTTGAAATAGGCGATGTACAGTGTGAAGACGCCGTAAAGAATTAATGCGTAGGCGATGATGGTGAGTGTGTCCATGATAGGAGTCTCCTGAAATTTTTGCTCAAGTAACCGCGTAGTCGGCGTTCTCTCACACCGACGGGCGCGTAAGCCTGCCGAAGGGAGAACGCGCCCTACGCAATTTTTTATTGATGCAACACCTTGTAAAACCTTCTTGCAAAATAGACTGTGACCAGCAGTTGATAAACAAACGCAATGACCACATACAGCCACACGTTCGCCGCGCCCTCATACAACAGCCAGTAGACTTTCATGGGCCAGTAGGTGGGAACGATGCCGAACGCCAGTTCCCAGCCGGCAGGCGCGAAGTAGGCAACGACAGGCGCAATGAAGATGAACCCTGTCAGTTTCATCAGGGCAAATCCCTGCACCTTGTTTTGCGCAACGGAGCCAAACATCAGAGCAAGCATCGGCGCCATAGGAGCGGCGGCGAGTGCCGTCAGCAAAACCGTCCGCAGGTTGAAAGGCGTCAGGTTGGCTAAAGGAAAGAGGACGAACATCAGCCCGAAGGTCAGAAGAATCGGAACCGCTACACGGTAGAGGATGTAACTGTTCAGCGGGAGCGGCGTCACTTGCAGGGCGGTCAGGGTGCGGTCATCCTTTTCATCCAGCAGGAGGAAACCGATCACCGCGCCGAAGACCATCGGACACATGCCGACGAAAAAATACGCCAGCAGGACGGGATAGTATTGGACGAGGTCAAAGTTGTATTGCTCCATCAGCCGCGTAGTGATGGCAGGAACACCCCAGCGCATTACCAACGCCAGCAGGACCGGCAGGAAGATCATCCACGAGGTCAGGCTGTCGCGGCGGATGCTGCGAAGGTCTATGGGTCCGAGCGAACGGAAGATGGTGGTGAGATTCATTTCTTACGCGCTCCTTCTTTCGTCACCACGAAGCGGTGGAAAACGCGCAGGCTGAGCCACGCTACGATGCCTGTCCACAAAATGGAATAAGCGTAGCCGTACACAATTTGCCAGGCAGGCACAGAGGCGAACGCCGCCTGAAGCAGAATCAAGATGCCCTGTAACGGATGCAGGAACATCACCCAACTGCGCCAGATGTCGAAGTAATACAACAACGGCAGAGAAAAGCCCATCGTCCACAAGGCAGAGGGCAAAAGGAATTCGCTGATTGAGTCGTAGCGGGCAACGACAATGAAACCGTAGAGCGAGAGCATGGCAATGTAGAGCGCAACGCCCGTCACCAGCAGGAACCAGTTGAATCGCACGTCTTGCACAATGACGATCATGAGAAGGGTCTCGAAGAGCGAGAGCAGACCGAGGGTGAGGACTTTCGAGCCGAGAATCTCCCACGGGCGCAAGGGCGTGACGATCTGCGCCTCCAGCGTGCCTTCGCCTTTTTCGAGCAGGACAATACCCGCCATGAAATAAAAGGAATTGATGGTCAGGTTGCCGGTGATGATGGCGGGCCACCAATAACCGAAGTCTGCCACATCGAATTGTTTGAGCAGCACAATCATGACGGTCGCCGTGAACGCGGAAACGTAGTAAAAGCCGTTGCGAAACTGCAGGCTTACATCCCAGCGGGCGGCAGAAAGCAGACGCGTCATTCGAGCCTCCGTCCCGTCATTTGAATAAAGATGTTCTCCAGTGTCGCCTCCTGCGTGTGCAGGGTGCGGACGCTGCCCGTGCGCAGAATATTGAGAAACTCGGCATTATCCGCCAAGCCTGCCAGCGCGAAGTCGCGTTGTTCGGTTTTGCCGTTCAAGCCGAATTCCACGCGCACTTCGGGTTTGCCGTAGCGCAGTTTCAATTCACGCGGCGAATCGATCAGGCTGATCTGCCCGTCCACGATGAAAGCGACGCGGTCACAAAGCTCGTCGGCAATGGTCATGTCGTGAGTTGTCAAAAAGACCGTTTTGCCCGCATCTTTCTGGGCTTTGATCAAGTCCTTGATCTTGCGCGCATTGACGGGGTCGAGCCCTGCTGTCGGTTCGTCCATGAACAACAACTTCGGGTTGTTTACCAGCGAACGCGCCACGCTCAGGCGATTCTTCATCCCTTTGGAATATTGCGCGACGGGCATATCGGCGTCATCCAGCAAGCCGACCATCTCCAGCAAAGCTTCGGGTTTCATTACAGGTCCCCGATAGAGCGCGCCGAAATAGCGCAGGTTCTCGCGCGCGGTCAACTTGCTGTAATGGTTCGGCATTTCGAAACTCACGCCGATTTGCTCGAAATACTCATAGCCCCACTCGCGCAGGTCGCGGTCAAACACGCGCACCAACCCTTCATATCCCTGCAACAAGCGGAACAGAATCTTCTGTGTGGTGGATTTTCCCGCGCCGCTCGGTCCGAGGAATCCAAAAATTTCTCCGGGCTGGACTACAAAACTGATGTCTTTGATGGCGGGCTGGGTTGCGCCTGTGTAGGCAAACGTCAAATTCTCGACACGGATCATTCTGTTTCCTTCTCGATGCCCCGCTGAGGTCACGCGCGGCATGGTGGGGGGAGTAAATGTGACCTGTAGGTCATGTGACCACAAGGTCACATTCTACGACGATTTATCCCCGTGTCAAGAGATTTATGAGTAACTTTACGCTTCCTGCCGGATGTTTGGCTGCTCCGTCCTCGAGAAGCCGAATCTCGCCCCGAGCATTTTCACCATCAACCCCGCCCTCCAGAACGCGACCGCTGCCATCCCATGCGCAAGGACAGCGAATAATGGCGGCGTCTCGAGCGTGTAATACGTCCAGCATTCGCGGGTGGTTCCCCACAATTCGAGATAATATCCCAACCCTGAACCAGCGAGGAAGGTTAAGAGGGCAAAACGATGGTCGGTAGGAGTGAGGATGAGGAGGGTTGTGAGAATTAGGGCGAACCAGGTAAAGGATTTATCGAAGGTCGGGGAAACGAAGACCAGCATCAGGCTTAGGAAAGACGCGAAGGCGATCCAGTAGAGTGTCTTGAATGTGGAATCCAAAGTCTCCTGACTGTGGATGATCTCATGCCCAAACGTCTGGAGACGTTTGAGTCCGTAATCCAGGAGTCTGGTAATGCGATCAATGGATAAAGAAGCGATGGGCCAGGCGGGGATGATCCATAGCGGCGGGCGTTCATCGGTGTAGTACACCCATAGATTGGTCTGTGTTCCCCACGATTCGATGGCGAGTCCGCCGCAGACGCCGACGAAAATGATCAGTGAATCTGTTTTGAGGTTCGCGCGTGCGATGATCGTGACGGACATGAACGCGAAGATGCCGAGCAGCAGCCAGTCCATGTACCGCCACCATGCGCCGTTCCAATCCACGTAGGAAAGAACCTCCTCCGCCAGGGGCCACCAGATGTAGACGATGAGGAAAATGGTAACGAAAAACCCGCCGAGGAGGATGCTGCTGTCGCGGGTCCAAAACCTGGCAAGCGCCCGACGGATCGAAGACATGGACGGGATTATAGCAGGAGAGTTCGAAGGATATCCGGTTCGGTAACGTTTTTGATGGAACGCGTGGGTAACAGTCGCTGCCGGGTATCTTATTCCTGTCAGGCGGGATTTTTCGATACGTTCGCGCCGCTCAACGCGCTCGGCGATTAATTGTTTTGTTGTGACTGTTCCCGTTGCATGCTGATTGGCAGGTCGCAAAACAAAACCTCGATGGATTTGACCTGCGCCGCGCGATTTTGTGCGACAGGTCCCATCGAGGTTGGTTCGTTAAATGATAACTGCCAGAGTGAGGGGGGCACCCTAGCAGTCATCGCCCATATATTACTACAACATCCCGGAAAATACAAGAGTTTTGCCTGAAGGATTTATTAGAAACCTGACAAATACGCCCCCGTATATATGCCCCGGGCAGGAATCGAACCTACATCTAAGCCTTAGGAGTGCCTTGTTCTGTCCATTGAACTACCGGGGCGCGATGAAGATTATACCTCAAAGGAAACGATGCTTTGTTTTGCAGCCTGTGCCGGTAATGCGCATCCCAAATTGACGCAGCGTTCCGGCGTTACAATCAACAAAACCCCATCCTCGGAACCGTCTCATGAAAAAACTCATCACCGCCAAACTCGCAGGAGACCTCCTCCTCGCCTCCCTGGGATTACTGCTCATCTTCCACCTTCTCGTCCTCTTGAATTTCCTCCCTGCCGATATGATCTGGGGCGGACAAGCCAATGCAGACAATCCTGCTCTGGAGATCATTGCCATTGTTGTGACCATGTTCTTTGGCTGGATCGTTGCCGCAAAAACGGGATATGTCAAAGCGGGCAAATTCGCCGGGGCATTGCATGTCCTTGTCTGGATCGTTTTCGCATTTCTGTTGTTGAACACATTGGGCAATCTTGCCTCAGGCGTTTTCGTCGAGAACTTCATCTTTGCCCCCATCACGTTGATATTGGCGCTTTGCGCGCTCAGGCTGGCAGTTGAAAAGTGAATTATTCCCTCTCCCCGCTCACCTTCCTCCATGTCTTCTTCATGAACAGCGCGTCCTCCTCCATGATGGGGCTTTCACACAGAATGCGCCCCGCGCAGCCGTGATCCCGCAACGCTTCGAACAACGCGTTCAACTTCAAATCGGATTCCTTCAACGCCAGGTGATTCTTCTCGCCCCTGGGACCATACTCGATTCCCGAAAGGTGGATGTGCAGACTCTTCAACGCCTCTTTCCCCAACGACGCCTGATACGCTTCGAGCAGCCTCGTCCACTCCCCGACCGAATTCATCGTCCCATCGCCGGGACGCGCGTGCAGGTGCGCGAAATCGAGGCACGGCTCGACGCCCTCGATGGTTTTGCTCATTTCCAGCGTATCCTCCAGCGATCCCAACATCGCGGATTTTCCCATCGTCTCCGGGCGCAGGATGACCGGGTTCTTCGCCTTGCGTAATTCCCTCACGCAATCCTTCAAGCGGGGAATCGCCACCTTCAACACCTCCGCAGGCGGACGTTCGAAATATGAACCGGGATGGAAGATGATATCCGTCGCGCCGGCGAGATTGCCGTAATGCGCCGCGTCCATAAGACGTTTACGCGATTTGGGCCACTCCTCCCCGTCCGCGTTCAAATTGATAAAGTACGGCGCGTGGACGCTCAACGAGATCCCCTGCTCTGCCGCCTTTGCCTTGATCGCCGCGCACGTCGCCTCCGTCACGCGGACGGATTGCACCCAACCCAACTCCAACGCGGTCAATCCGATGGACTTGCTGTACTCAATGGCTCCCACCGACCCGCCCGGTTTCTTGGGCGTTCCGATGGGTGAACCGACCGTTCCGAATTGAAAAGATAGCGCCATGAAATTCTCCATTCTCCAATTCTCTGATTTCCAGTGATCAGTGACCAGTAATCAGTGATCTGTGGGCAGTGATCAGTGATCAGTAATCAGTGACGAAAGCCGCGCCCACAACGGCGGACCCAATATCAACAAACCGATCAACACCGCCGCCAGCGCCGCGATCAAAACAGCTGCCGCGCCCACGTCCTTGCCTACCTTCGCCAGTGGATGATGCACCGGGCTTGCCAAATCCACGACCGCTTCGATGGCGGTGTTGACGAATTCCGCCGCGAAGACCATCGTGACGGTCAGGATGAGGACCGCCCAATCGCGCGCAGGCAATCCCAGCCACAACGCGGCGATGAACACAACGACCGCGGCGACGGCATGGATCCACGCGTTGTGCTGGGTCCTGAGAACGTACCACCAGCCGCGAAAGGCATGACCGAACGCGGCAATACGGGAGTAGATGAATTCTTTGAGCGTCATGTTTACAAATTACGCAACACGCAGCACGCAACACTACTCCGTTTTTCGTACCGCGTATTCATTCCTCACGGATTTTTATATCGCCCAGCCCAAGCGATTCCAGAATCTCCGCCTGCGCCTTCCACATCTTCGCTTTTTCCTTTGGCTTGGCGTGGTCGTGACCGAGCAAGTGCAGGACGCCATGCACAACGAGCAACTGCGCCTCCGCCTCGAGCGGATGACCAGCCTGCTTTGCGCTTTTTGCGGCGTAAGGGATCGAGATAAGGATATCGCCAAGGTAACGCGCGCCAGTTTCCGGGTCAATTTCTGCCCCGTCGATTTCTGACCCGTCCGTTTCGGAGGCGGGGAACGAAATCACATCGGTCGGCGCGTCGATTCCCAGGTAATCCCGATTCAGTTCGCGGATCTTCGCGTCGTCGGTCAATACGATGGTCAGATCCGTATCCAAAGATTCGGATTGATGTTCGAGCGCGGCTCTCGCGGCGCGTTCGAGCAATTCCCTGGGAAACGGTGTTTTCGATTCGATGTGGATCATACCTTGCGCGGCGCCGTCACGACATCTTCACCGGCTGTCACATCCTTGGGATAGGCGATGCGCGGATGATGCGTGCCTTTCAGGATCGTGACGAACGCCTCGGTGATGACGCCGAGATCCTTGAGGGTCAATTGCGTATCGTCGAGTTGACCCTGTTTCTGCGCGGCTTCTATTGTGGAGCGCACGAGTTTGCGAATCGCTTCTTCATCCTGCGGGCGTTCGGCGCGCGAGCGCGCCTCGACCCCGTCGGCAAGCATGAGCAGAGCCGTTTCGCGCGAACGCGGACGCGGGCCCGGGTAACGGAACTTTTCGATGTCCACTTTGGAGGCGTCGCCGCCCGCGGCTTGCACAGCCAGGTTATGCTGATAACGCGTGACCATGGTGCCGTGATGTTCGAGGATGAAATCGTCAATGCGGCGCGGCAGACGGTGTTTGCGCGCCAGCGTCACCCCATCCGGGACGTGCGCGATGATGACCGCCGCGCTTTCTTCGGGGTCGAGGCTGTCGTGCGGATTGTTCCCATCCGCCGCCTGATTCTCGATAAAGAAGGAAGGGTTGAGCGCCTTGCCCACGTCGTGGAACAACGCGCCGACGCGCGTGAGCAGGGCGTCCGCGCCGATCAACTCCGCGGCTTGTTCGGCAAGGTTCGCCACCTGTAAACTGTGCTGGTAGGTGCCAGGCGCGTTGCGCAAAAAGAATTGCAATAAAGGAAAATCGGGACGCGAGATCTCGATGAGTTGCAGCGCGGTGGTGAGTCCCAGCGTTTGCGCAAGGAAATATTGCAGCAACAACGCGATGCTCGAGGAAGCCAGCCCGCTGAAGATCGCCGCGCCCGTGAGTTGGAGCATGGCGACGCCGTCCATCGAAGCGAAGGGCAGGCGAAACGCCGCCAGCACAACGATTCCCGCGACGGCAACCCCCATGCCCGCGCGAAAGAACGTCCACACGCGCCGCGCCGACCCCAGGACGAGCACGCCCGCCAGCGATGAGAGCAAAAAGTAGGGCGTCAGATCGAACGCGTTGGGCATTCCATAAGGGACGAGCAGGGAGATCAGGATCGAAAAGATGATCCCCGCCTCCAGCCCGAACAACGTCGCGATCAACAAACCGGCGGCGGACAACGGGTAGGCATACGGCAATACGGTGCGATCGGGGATGATGAGCCGCGCGCCCACCACGAACACAAGAAAGACCAGCGCGACGATCACCAGGCTGCGCGCGTCGAACAGGAAGTTCAACCGCCGCCGCGAAAAATACAACCCGCTCAAAGCCGTCAGCATCAACACCAGCGCGCCCGCGCCGGCGTATTCCTGCCAGGGACTGGTCCGTCCGATCAAACCCAGTTTTTGCAGCGCCTCCAGTTGCGCGGGGCGGATGATCTGTCCGCGCAGGACGATGATCTCGCCCGCCTTGTATCTCTGGACGACCGGCTCCACCGCATCACGCGCGGACTGACGGGCTGATTCCGTCAAATCGGCGGAATACACGCTGTTGGCTGTCACGAACGCCGAGACCAGTTCCACGACGATGGCGGCTTGTTCCTCGTTGAGGGCGAGACTGACCAGCGAGGGAAGAGTCCTTCGGACGGAATCAAGATCGGTGTCCCGAATGGAGCGGCGCATGACCTGTTCCAGCACGTTCAACGACTCCTGCTGGATCGAATCCCAGCGCGCGGGGGTCAGCGCGAGGATCTGTTCGATGGTTTGCGGTTTGAGCGTAACGTCGCTGAGGGAGGCGATGTCGGAGGCTTTTTGTTCGGGCGCGGCGTTCTCATCCCCGCGCACGAGGGTGATATATTGCAGCGCGGCGCGCAGGCGTTCGATCTGTTTGCGCGCGATGGCTGGATCGGGCGGAGCGTAAACGGGCGCGACCGCGTGTTCCGCCGCGAGGTGCGCCTCCTCCGTTCTCACTTCGCTGATGTATTCGATGTCTTGCGGCGCCTGGAAATCGCTGGGCGAAACGTCCCCCGCCTGCAGGGAGATCGCCGCGGGTCCCGTCAGGGACGGCAGGACCAATGCCCCGTAGGAAATGACGCTCACGAGGATGAGCAATATGATCTGAAGCACGCGGATGCGCGGCGGCGTCTGGCGGCGACGCGCGGGTACGATAGCCATCCTATTTTTGGAGGAGTTCCCGCACGGCGGCGCTGATTACATCGTTCGGCGCGCGCCCCGCAACCTTCGCCATGACGATCTTCATGACCTTGCCCATGTCGGCGGGCGAGGAGGCGCCGGTCTCCGCAATGGCATACTGGACAATGGCGCGCAGTTCTTCGGGAGGCATGGCTTTTGGCAGGAAGGCTTCGAGCACTTTGATCTCGGCTTCGTTGTCGGCAATCAGATCGGCGCGGTTCGCCTTCTTTGCTTCTTCGAGCGACTCGCGCCGGTTCTTGACCTCCTTTTGTAATAACGCGATGATCGCCATGTCGTCGAGTTCGGCGCGCTTATCCACCTCCGCCTGTTTGATCGCGGCGAGCGCCATGCGCACCGTGCGCTTGCGGACTTCGTCGCCGTTCCTCATGGCGTCCTTCATGGAGTCGTTGAGTTGGGTCTTGAGGTTCATGGGGAGGATTATAGCAGAGAAGGAGGGTATCCCCTCTTCCCCGTCAGCGCGGTTGTGATTCCCAAACCGATATATACCAATCCCGCGAAGTAACGCCCTCCCTTTTGGAAGCGGCGGTTACCCGATAATTTGCCCGCGATGGAACTGGTCAACAAGGCATATATGCTGTCAGTGATAATTGCCATGCCAACGAAGAGCGCACCCAGCAACAGGTTCTGCGTGATGAGGTTTCCCCGGGCGGGATCAACGAATTGCGGCAGAAAAGCAAAAAAGAACAATGCAGTCTTCGGGTTGAGAATGTTGACGGCAAATCCCTGCCAGTAGATGCGCGACAGGCTTTCCTGCTTCACCGCCTTATCTTCCAATCCATTATCCGAAGCCAGCAACTTTCGTATCCCCAGATAAATGAGATACGCCGCGCCGAGATATTTCACAGCATTGAACGCCAACGCGGACGAAAGCAGGATGGCGGAAAGTCCCAGCGCGGCGGCGACCGCCTGAAGGAAGTTCGCGGTCTCGATGGCAAGCACCGATACAAGTCCCGCCATGCGCCCCTGACTGGCGCTCCGGGCGGTGATGTATAACACCGCAGGGCCGGGCGCCAGAAGCAATATCAGCGCGGCGCCCATGAACAGATAAAGTTGCGAGGGTTCGATCATGATGGTTTTCCAACGTTTGTCATTTCGAGTGACGCCTCGCGCCGCGAGAAATCTTCCTCACAACGAGAAAAAGATTTCTCCATCGTTGCACTCGTCGAAATGACATGGCGTCACCCCCCAATGTGCGACATTTCCACCTTGGGCAGATCAACCGTGTTTTCCGAGCGGAGTTCGGAGTAGCGGTCTGCACGCCTGCCCCAGACGCGCGCAATGAATTGTGAAATCTCCTCGTCGGTGGCGCCGCCTCTGAGCAGGCTCTTGAGGTCGTGTCCCTTGACGGCGAACAGGCAGGTATAGAGTTTCCCTTCGGCGGACAACCTGGCGCGGTTGCAATCGCGGCAGAAGGGCTGGGTCACGGAGGCGATCACGCCAATCTCACCGCTCCCATCCTTGTAGCGCCAGCGTTCCGCCACTTCGCCCGTGTAGTTCGGGTCGAGCGGTTCGAGCGGCATCTCGGCGTTGATGATCTCCACGATTTCCTTCGCCGAGATCACGTCGTCCATGCGCCAGCCGTTGGTGTGACCCACGTCCATGTATTCGATGAAGCGCAGGATGTATCCCTTCTCGCGGAAGAAGCGCGCCATCGGCAAAATGCTGGATTCGTTCATCCCGCGCTTGACCACCATATTGACCTTGATCGGCTCCAACCCGACCTTTTGGGCTGTTTCCATTCCCTCCAGCACCTTCTCCACCGGGAAGTCCACGTCGTTCATGGCTTTGAACACCTCGTTATCGAGCGAGTCCAAACTGACCGAAATCCGCTTGAGACCGGCATCCTTCAACGCCTGCGCGTAGCGCGGGAGGAGCGATCCGTTGGTGGTCATGGTCAGGTCAATATCCGGGATTTGCGACAGCATGGAAACCAGCAGCGTCAGTCCCTTGCGGACGAGCGGCTCGCCGCCGGTCAGGCGGATCTTTTTTACGCCGTGCGCGGCGAACATGCGCGCCAGCCGCGTAATCTCCTCGAAGGTCAACACCTGGTCGTGCGGGAGATAATGGTAATCGGAGCCGAAGATCTCCTTCGGCATGCAATAGACGCAGCGGAAGTTGCACCTGTCGGTGACGGAGATGCGCAGGTCGCGCAGGGGGCGGTTGAGGAGGTCGGTAAAAGGCATGGGCGTGGAAGCGGTCCCTTCGTCCCGTGCCAGCCCCGGGTGGGGGCTGAAGCGGGCGTGTTCCTGGAATGGGAGGTTTCGGGGATTATAACAAGAGTATGTGAGGATTTTATAAGTAATTGACTAGGCTTTTCAGACATGCTATGATATGGACATTATTCTTTATTCCGCACGTTACAAAAAGGAGTTATCCATGAGCAAGAGCAGTTATTCTTTTCGCATTGTCGAGTTTATCGTCCGCTTTATTGGCTTGTTCGTTTTCAGCGCCGCCGGGTTTTCGTTTGGGGAGGCAATCGCAAATTTCTTCCATTCCTCGGATACAGCTGAGGTCTTTCTGTACCAGACCGTCTTTGCGTTGCTGGGCGGTTTGTCCGGGTTCATCCTGATCCCTTATTTCACGACGCGCCCGGCGCGCGCCATCCGCAGGACGCTCGGTCATCTTTCGGCGGAGACCCTTTTCGCGGGGCTGGTCGGGTTGATCGTGGGTTTGCTCACCGCCGCCCTGCTGGCGTTCCCGCTTTCCCTGCTTCCTTCTCCGTTTGGGGAAATTCTGCCTTTCGTCGGCGTGGCGGCTTTCGCGTATCTTGGCATTTCGCTGTTTGTGATGCGACAGGGCGACCTGTTGGGGCTGGTGAGCGCGTTGAGCGGACGCGGCGGCGAGAGCGGTTCCTCCTCCTCGTGGACGAACCTCAACCGTACCATCTTACTGGATACGAGCGTGATCATTGACGGGCGCGTCGCCGACATCGCCAAAACGGGATTCCTGCCCGGCACGCTTCTCATTCCCCGTTTCGTGCTGAACGAACTCCAATACATCGCCGACTCTCCCGACGGCTTGCGCCGCCAACGCGGACGCCGCGGCATGGAGGTGCTTGCCGAACTGCAAAAGATCCCCAGCATCCTCGTCCGCATCAGCGACATCAACGCCGAGGGCGTGCGCGAAGTGGACGATAAACTGGTGGTGTTGGCGCGGCAGTTGAAATGTCCGATCCTCACCAACGATTTCAACCTGAACCGCATCGCCGAATTGCAGGGCGTGACGATCCTGAACATCAACGAACTGGCGAACGCGGTCAAGTCGGTTGTGTTACCCGGCGAACACATGACCATCAACATCTTCCAGGAAGGCAAGGAATACGGACAGGGCGTGGGCTACATGGACGACGGCACGATGGTGGTGGTGGAGAACGGCAAGGATTACATCGGCGAATACAAGGACGTGGTTGTCACCAAGGTCTTGCAAACCGCCGCCGGAAGAATGATCTTCGCCCGCGTGGAAGAGGAGAATGGGAAGAGGAAGAAATAGTCTGATAGTCGCTCGTCATAAAAAATCACCAAACCATAAGATTGCGAGACCATGAGACTATGAAACTATAAGACTATAAGACTATAATGATAAAACCATGATTCGACTCTACAACACCCTCACGCGCAAAAAAGAGGAATTCCAAACCCTCGAACCGGGACTGGTCAAGATGTACGTCTGCGGCGTCACGGTCTATAACGACGCGCACGTCGGTCACGCCATGTCCGCGCTCGTGTTCGACATCATCCGCCGTTACCTCGAATATCGCGGCTACAAGGTCAAACACGTGATGAACTACACCGACGTGGACGACAAGATCATCGCCCGCGCCAGACAACTCGGCGAAGACCCGCTCGCACTGTCGCAACGTTACATCGAAGAATACGCCAACGAACTGAAAAGCCTGAACATCCTGCCTGCAACCTCGTATCCGCAGGTCAGCAAGACCATGCCGCTCATCATCGAATTCATACAAGGCTTGATCCAAAAAGAAGCCGCGTACGCCGCGCCGAACGGCGACGTATATTTCAGCGTCACCGGCGACCCCGATTACGGCAAACTCTCCGGGCGCAAACTCGAGGACATGCAGGCGGGCGCGCGCATCGAAGTCGGCGAAGCGAAGGGTCACCCAATGGACTTCGCGCTCTGGAAAGCCGCCAAACCCGGCGAAATTTCGTGGGATAGTCCCTGGGGCAGGGGGCGCCCCGGCTGGCACATCGAATGTTCCGCCATGAACCTTGCCGAACTCGGCGAACAGATTGACATTCACGGCGGCGGCAACGACCTCATCTTCCCGCACCACGAAAACGAGATCGCGCAGACCGAATCCTACACCGGCAAACCCTTCGCCCGTTACTGGATCCATAACGGCATGTTGCAGATCGGCAGCGGCGAGAAGATGTCCAAATCGCTGGGCAACTTCGTTAGCATCAAGGACTTCCTCAAGCAACGCGACGCCGACGTGATGCGGATGCTCGTCTTGAGCGGCAACTATCGCGCGCCTCTGATCTTCACCGACGAGACGCAGGACGCCGCGGAAAAATCCCTGGAGCGCCTCAAGTCCGCCCTCAGGCCTGCTTCACCCTCTGCAAGCGGACTCGCCGCTGAAGCCGCCTCCGCCCTCGCCTCCCAGGCTGAGAATACAAAGCAAGCCTTTATCGAAGCCATGGACGACGACTTCAACACACCGCTTGCCCTCGCCGCTCTCTACGAACTCGTTAAAGCCATCAACACGGCACGCGGCGACGGCGCGACCGACGAACAACTCAAGCCCGCGCAATCCATGCTCCGCGAACTGACCGGCGTCTTGGGTCTACGCTTGCAGGAAAAACAAGGCTCGGGCGACGCGGACAAATTCATTGATCTGCTTGTCGAAGTGCGGAGCGAAATCCGCAAACAAAAACTGTGGCAACTCTCGGACCTCATCCGCGACAAATTGAAGGAACTCGGTGTAACCATCGAAGACACAAAAGATGGCGCGAAGTGGAGATGGAGTTGAAGGAGGACTCACAATGAACGATAAAAACATCCACATCACGGAACTGGACCGCCAGCGCCTGATTGATTTGATCCTGGATGCTAAATCCGGCGAATACCGCGGCAGCGTGTATCTCGAAAAACTGCGCGGCGAACTCGACCGCGCCCGCATCGTCCCGCCGCAGGAAATCCCCGACGACGTTATCACCATGAACTCGAAAGTCGCCCTCAGGGATATGGACAGCGGCGAGGAGGAGACCTACACGCTGGTCTACCCTGAGAACGCCAACATGGCGGAGGGCAAAGTCTCGATCCTCGCGCCGATCGGGACAGCCATGCTCGGTTACCGTATTGGTGATGTATTCGAATGGGAGGTCCCCGCCGGAAAAAGGCGGCTCAAGGTCGAAAGCATCCTTTACCAACCCGAAGCGGCAGGGGATTACGACCTGTAGGACGAGAGAAAAACTTCCGAGGCGAATGCCCGGAAGTTTTGATTCAGGCAACGCAGGGATTTTGGGAATCGTATAGGTTACAACTGCCTTGCCTTTTTGCCGGGTCTCACATAGAATGAGGGGCGTGGGGAAATTTTACGATTACCGTTGTTGAGTTCAAGGAGGTGCTTCGCTTTCTCAAAAACCGGACTTCACGCCCGCCCGCTTTCCTGTCGGTGTGTTTTTTCCACATCCAATTTCATATCGAGGAGAATAATATGAAACGGTTATCCAAATTGACTTCGGTCACGCTGGTTCTGGCGCTCATGCTGAGCATATTATCCGTTGCCCAGCCTGCGAAGGCGGCGCCCGATCTGTTCGCAAACCCCACTACTACGGTTTTCATCAACGAGATCCATTACGATAACACCGGAACGGATGCCGGCGAAGCGATCGAGATCGCCGGGCCCGCTGGCACGAACCTGACCGGCTGGAGCATCGTCCTTTACAACGGTTCCGGCGGGGCTACGTACGATACGGATATGTTGAGCGGAACCATTCCCAATCAGCAGGGCGGATATGGTACGGTTGTTTTGACCTATCCCTCCAATGGAATACAGAACGGCGCGCCCGACGGGCTCGCATTGGTGGATGCCAGCAATACGGTCGTCCAGTTTCTCAGTTATGAGGGGAGTTTCACTGCCGTCGGCGGAGCGGCAAACGGCATGACCAGCACGGATATTGGGATCAGCCAGACTGGCTCCGAGCCGGTAGGCTCCTCCCTGCAATTAACCGGCAGCGGCGCAACCTACGGCGATTTCACATGGGCAGCCACCACAGCGAACACTTTCGGAAGCCCCAACACCGGGCAAACCTTCACGGGCGGCGGCGGCTCCACCGACCCAACCGGGACCGGATCAGCCACCCCAGCCACCGTCGCGCCTGGAGAGTCTTCCCTCCTTGCGGTTGTTGTGACCCCCGGCTCCAACCCTGCCAGCACGGGCCTGGCTGTCGTTTGCGATCTTTCCACGATCGGCGGGAGCGCGACCCAATCCTTCTTCGACGACGGTTCGAATGGCGATACCGCCGCCGGGGACAATACCTTCTCCTTCCTCGCAACCGTTGACAGCGGGACGAGCGAGGGCGCCAAGAACCTGTCTTGTACGATCACCGATGCGGAAGCCCGCACCGGTAATGCGGCGATTTCGTTGACCGTGCAGGAACCGGTAGAGATTGTCATCAACGAGATACTCGCCGACCCTGATGCGGTCAATGGGGACGCCAACGGCGACGGCGTTGTGAATACCTCGCAGGATGAATTCGTCGAGATCGTCAATAACGAGCCGACGGCTTTGAACATCAGCGGCTGGACGTTGAGCGATGCGGTCGGCGTACGTCACACTTTCCCGACAGGCACCGTCATTCCAGCCGGATGCTCGGTCGTTGTCTTTGCGGGAGGCGCGCCGACCGGAACCTTTGGTCGCAGTCTCGTGCAGGTTTCCACCACGGGGCAATTGGGCTTGAATAACACGGGGGACACGGTAACCCTGAAGAACGGTTCGCTCAGCGTGGCAGGTTACGTCTACGGCAGTGAGGGCGGCGACAACCAATCATTAACGCGCGACCCGGATGTCACGGGTGGGGAACCGCTCGTTAAACACGCGACAGCCACCGGGTCGGGTGGAGCGTTGCAATCTCCCGGCAGAAAGATTGACGGCAGTCAGTTCCCCGGATGCCCGGCTGAGGTGAAGATCCACGAAGTCCAGGGCAGCGGCGCGACCAGCCCGCTGGTTGGGAAGACGGTCGTGATCGAGGGCATTGTCGTCGGTGATTTCCAGGATGGCGCCAGCGGCACGAACGGCGACTTCAACGGCTTCCACGTGCAGGAAGAGGATGCCGATGTGGACGGTAATGCGCTCACATCCGAGGGCATCTTCGTGTTCGACGGGAACTTCCCGGCAGTCAATGTGGCGATCGGCGACCTCGTCGAGGTGCAGGGTGTGGTATCCGAATTCAACGGCCTGACCGAGATCACGTCCTTCACGGGCGTCAAGGTACTTGGCAACGGCAACCCCCTGCCCACTGCCGCAACTCTTTCACTGCCCGTCACCGCAGTCACCGACTTCGAAGCCTACGAAGGCATGAGAGTGACCTTCCCACAGGCGCTCGTCATCTCCGAATACTTCAACTTCGACCGCTTCGGAGAGATCGTGTTGACCTCCGAACGACATCTCACGCCGACCGCTGAATTCGAACCCGGCGCGCCAGCCATCCAAGCCGCGCAGGAATTCCTGCTCGACCGCATCACGCTCGATGACGGACGTTCGACCCAGAACCCGGACCCGGCGATTCACCCCAACGGAGGCGTGTTCAACCTCTCGAACTTCTTCCGCGGCGGAGACACCGTGGCGAACGTGACCGGCATCATGGACTTCTCGTTCAACCTCTACCGCATCCAGCCGACACAGGGCGCAGACTACGTGCCTGCCAATCCGCGCCCGACAACGCCGGAAGACGTGGGCGGACGGTTGACCGTCGCCTCGATGAACACGCTCAACTTCTTCCTTACGCTGGATTATCCGGCAGGCAATCCGTTGGATAACAAATGCGGACCGCTTCAGAACGTGGAATGCCGCGGCGCAGACTTCGACCAGCCCAATGAGTTTACACGTCAACGCGCGAAACTGCTTGCCGCGCTTGCCGGTCTGAACGCCGACGTGGTCGGCTTGAACGAATTGGAAAACACGCTCGGCGTCGATCCGCTGGGCGACCCGACCAACGGCGTGGTTGCCGGTTTGAACGATATTTTCACAGCCGGCACGTATGCCTACATTGACACGGGCGTGATCGGTTCAGATGCCATCCGCGTTGGGTTGATCTACAAGCCCTCCAAAGTGATGCCCGTCGGCGATTTCAAGATCCTGGATTCGACGGTTGACTCGCGCTTCCTGGATACGCTCAATCGTCCCGTGCTGGCTCAAACCTTTGAAGAGGTCGCCACCGGAGCGCGCTTTACGGTGGTGGTCAATCACCTCAAATCCAAAGGCTCCGACTGCAACGCGGTCGGCGACCCGGATATGGGCGACGGCCAGGGGAACTGCAACCTCACACGCAAAGCCGCCGCTGAAGCCCTGGTGGACTGGCTTGCCACCGACCCGACCGGCAGCAACGACGCGGACTTCCTCATCATCGGCGACCTCAACTCCTACGACAAGGAAGACCCGATTGACGCCATCAAAGAAGGCTCCGATGACGTCTCCGGCACGGGCGACGATTATACCGACCTTGCCTTCCACTTCCAGGGCGAGGACGCCTACTCCTATGTCTTCGACGGGCAGACCGGCTACCTCGATTACGCGCTGGCGAACGCAAGCCTCTTCCGGCAGGTCACCGGCCTGACGGACTGGCACATCAACGCCGATGAAGCCGACCTGATTGACTACGACACCTCCTTCAAACTCCCCGCACAGGACGCCATCTACGCGCCGGATGCCTATCGCTCATCGGATCACGACCCGGTCATCATCGGACTTGAGCTTGATCCGCCCTTCCCGACCGCTTCCATCCTCGACGACTTCAACCGAGCCAACGGCAACCTAGGCTCGAACTGGAAGGGATTCACCGGTTCCTATCGCATCTCCGGCAACCAGGTGGATGTGCGGCGCGACGGTCCGATCTACTGGAAGGACGCCTTCGGCGCGGACCAGGAGGTCTTCGTAACCCTCACCAACGTGGACGCGGCGGGCTGGGAACAGGACCTGCTCCTCAAGGTGCAAAACGTCTACGGTCCCAATTGGGGCGATGGCGTGATCGAAGTCCTCTACGACGCCGCGGCAAACCGGGTGACCGTCTGGACTTTCCGCCCGCAAACGTTTAAGTGGTTCAAATATGCGGACATCCCGGTCACTTATGCCAATGGCGACCAGTTCGGCGCGCGGGCGCTGGCTACCGGCGACGTGGTGATCTTCAAGAACGGCGTGGAGGTGGGCAGGGTGACGCTCAATGCCGCCGACCAGGCATTCTTCAACCCCAGAGGCGGTCACATCGGCCTCTGGTTCATTGACGCCCGAAATGCCTTCTTCGACGACTTCGGCGGCGGAGACATGTCACTGCCATGATGGACGGATGAAACAACCTGAATGAAATTTCCCCGACCGCAAAGAGGTCGAGGGATCGAAAACAAAAAGTCTCCCGCGCGGGTATGGTCGAGAGTCCAAACCCAGCCGGGAGACTTTCACAATCGCCTCGAAGACCCTTTCGTGTCGTAATCAGGATGTATAATCAATACGTCTATGTCCATTCTTTCGGGAAAACGAATCGCCCTGGGCGTGACCGGCTCCATCGCCGCGTATAAAGCCGCGGACCTGGCGTCGAAACTCACGCAGGCGGGCGCGCAGGTGGACGTCATCCTCACGAACGCGGCGGAAAAGTTCATCGCGCCGCTCACGTTCCAATCCGTGACTGGGCGGCGCGCGTATACCGATAATGATCTTTGGGGAAACGAGGCGCACGTTTTACACGTGGGGCTGAGTCACACCGCCGACCTGCTCGTCATCGCGCCCTGCACTGCCAACACCATCGCCAAACTCGCACACGGGCAGGCGGACACCCTGCTCACCGTCATTGCGCTGGCATCGCAAGCCCCGCTCGTCATTGCGCCCGCGATGGACGGCGGCATGTTCGACCATCCCGCCACGCAGGAAAACCTTGATACGCTCCGCAAGCGCGGCGCATACATCATCGAACCCCTCGAGGGACATCTCGCTTCGGGACTCACGGGAAAGGGACGCCTGCCCGAAACGCCCGAACTCATCGGACACCTTCGCCTCATCCTCGGACGCCGGGGCTTGCTCGCGGACAAAAAAGTTTTGATCACCGCCGGAGGGACCCAGGAACCGCTCGACCCGGTGCGCGTCCTTACCAATCGTTCCTCCGGCAGGCAGGGATATGCCCTCGCCCAAGCCGCGCTGGATGCCGGCGCGCAGGTCACGCTGATTACGACGACCACCGCGTTGACTCCCCCCGTCGGCGCAACGGTCGTCAACGTTCAAACCGCAAGACAGATGCTGGATGCGGTGTTGAAGGAATTCTCCGAAAGCGACGTTCTCATCATGGCGGCGGCGGTGGCGGATTTTCGACCAAGGAAACAATCGGAGCGGAAGATCAAAAAAGAGGATGGGGTTCCGCAGATCGAACTCGAAGCGACGGAAGATATCCTGAAAGCGGTGGCAGATCTAAGGTCGAGAATGAAGCGGAAACAGGTCGTGGCTGGGTTTGCGGCGGAGTCGCAGGACCTCCTGCAAAACGCATCAAATAAGTTACAATCCAAGAAATTGGATTTGATCGCCGCCAACGATATTTCCGCCGCAGATGCGGGATTTTCCGTCGAGACCAACCGCATCACTTTATTGTTTGCCGACGGGCGCACGGAATCATTATCATTGATGAGCAAGAGCGAGGCGGCGGAGATCATCGTCGAGCGCGTTGCGGCGCTTTTGGAGTGAAATGCGAGTATTGGTAATTTCGGATATTCATGCGAATTACACCGCGCTGGAGGCTGTGCTGAAAAACGCCGGTGAGGTGGACGCGACCTGGTGCCTGGGCGACATGGTGGGTTATGGGCCCGACCCCAACGCGGTGATGGAGCAGATCCGCGAAATCCCAAACCTGACCTGCATCCTGGGCAACCATGATATGGCGGTCATCGGGCGCATTCCCTTCGAGGTCTTCAATACCGACGCGCGCCGAACGCTCGAATACCACGAACGTGTGTTGACCGCGGACAACATGGATTTTCTGCGATCATTACCCTCGAATTTGAAGACGCTGGGGGATGTGAGCATCGTGCATGGAAGCCCGCGCGATTCGGTTTGGGAATACATCCTGAACGCGCTTTCCGCGCGCCTGAATTTCGATCATTTCACAACCGCCTGGTGCTTGGTGGGTCATTCGCATTTGCAGTGCATGTTCCAATTGGATACGAACACAGACCGGGTGAGTCTCTCGCCGATCCGCGCGGGAGAACATTATCCACTGCGACCGAGGGCGATCATCAATCCCGGTTCAGTGGGTCAACCGCGCGACCGTGACCCGCGTGCCGCCTACGCCATCTACGATACGGAGAGTTACGTCTGGGAGCCGCGCCGCGTGGAATACAACATCTCCGAAGTACAACGCCGCATCCGTGAATCGAACCTGCCGGAGAAGCACGCCATCCGGCTGGCGGAGGGGTGGTAGGCGGTGGTTGAGTAAAGCCGTGATCGTTGAATCGTATCGAGGATACGCGGAGGGAGGAGAATTGGGGGATCGGGGGAGCGGAAGGAACTTTTGGTCGAGGGTTTCGTCTGTAAGGTAGAGTCACCTTACGCCCATGAAGGAGTAGAACCAATGAAAAGAACCTTGATCACGATCGCGTTGACGACCCTGGTTGTATTGACCTTGATCGGCGGCGCGTTGTTTTTTGCGGCAGGCAGTTTTGGAGGCATGGGGGCGCCAATGGAATCGTATAGAAGCCTAGAACCTGCGATTGCCCCCCTCCCCGCCATGCCCCAGGTTGAATTTTATGGGGGATCGGGCGGCGCGTCCGATTATTCGTATGAGCAAACCGTCGCCAATGTGACCGCGGAACGCCTCGTCATCCAGACCGTGGACATGAGCGTCGTCGTCCCCGACCCGAAGGCACGCATGGGAGAGATCGCCGACATGGCTGTAGAGATGGGCGGCTTCGTCGTTTCGTCGAACCTTTATCAGTCCACGTACGGACCCAACCAGATCGAAGCGCCGGAAGTCACCATGACCATTCGCGTCCCTTCGCAAAGATTGGATGAAGCGCTCGAAAAGATCAAGGAGGGCGCGGTCGAGGTCCCGTACGAGAATCGTTCCGGCGAGGACGTGACCAATCAGTACGTGGACTTGCAATCCCGTTTGAAGGCAAAGCAGGACGCCGAGAAGAAACTGCTCGAGATCATGGATACCGCTACGAAGGCGGAGGACGTCCTCGCGATCTACATGCAGATACAAAACATCCAGACCGAGATCGAGGTTCTGAAGGGACAGATCAAATATTATGAAGAATCCGTTGCGCTGTCCGCCATCAGCATTCGTTTGATCGCGGAGGAGACGGTCAAACCGATCGAGATCGGCGGCTGGAAACTGCAAGGCACAGCCAGCGACGCCGTTCAGGACTTGATCCGCTTCACGCAGGGCTTTACCCGCTTCCTGATCCGCTTCTTCCTCTCGTACCTGCCCGCCCTCATCCTGATTGCTCTTCCGGCTTATGGAGCCTTCGTCGGTGTGCGGGCGCTGGTCCGCAGGTTCGGGAGATCAAAGGCTGGCGCTGAGATGAAGGAGGAAGAGAAGAAGTGATCTTCGATGACGGATGATGTACGGAAGACCCGACAGGTTTGGAAGCCCGTCGGGTCTTTTGATTCCATCGCGCTGCGTAAACATGTATAATCCCTTCAATGGAAAAACTCGTCCGCGACGCGCTCGAATTGTTCCACGTCCACGTGACCGGGCGGCAGGTGATGTCGCTCATCACCTACGAAAAGGAACTGATGGCATGGAACCAGAAGTTCAACCTGACCGCCATCCGTGACCTGGACTCCATCCGCACGAAGCATTTTTTGGATTCGTTCTCGTGCGTGCTGGCGTGGAAGGCGAATCCCCCGGCTCGCCTCATTGACGTTGGAACCGGCGCGGGGTTCCCGGGCATTCCCCTCAAAATTCTCTACCCGAACATGAAGTTGACGCTCGTCGAATCGGTCGGCAAGAAAGCCATGTTCTGCCAGCACATCGTCAGCGTGCTGGGCTTGGAGGAGGTGGACGTGATCCACAAACGCGCCGAGGACCTGGGGCAGAACCCGAAGCACCGCGAAATGTATGACTGGGCGGTGGCGCGCGCGGTGGCAAATCTCAATGTGTTGAGCGAATATCTCATCCCGTTGGTGAGGATCGGCGGGCGGATGCTCGCCCAAAAAGGCGAAAGCGGACCCGCCGAAGCGCAGTCCGCGGAAAAGGCGATGAAGTTGTTGGGCGGAAAGATGGAGCAGTTGATTCCGGTCCATTTGCCGGGGGTGGTGGAAGATCGTTATCTCGTGGTCGTGGAAAAGATCGCGGCGACGCCCCCCAAATATCCGCGCAAGCCGGGGATGCCAGCGAAACAGCCGTTGTAGGGCATTGAGCAGTTATCAGTCAATAGTGATCAGTATCTTGTGTCTGGAGCCACGGTCTAACTGATCGCTAATCACCGGTAACTGAACTAGCATCCCTCCTCCACAATCGTGATCCTGTCTTCCTTGTTGGGGATGATGCACAGGAACTCGAACGGCTCCTCGCCGGTGTTCTCATACGAATGCACCGCGCCTTCGGGGATGAAGACCACGTCCCCCGCCTTGACGTGATACGTCTCTTCGCCGATGGTGATGGTCGCTTCGCCGCGCAGGACGTATTGTTCGTGTTCGAGCGTATTGGTATGGCGCGGCATCCCGCCTCCCTTTTGCATGGAGAACTTCCGCAAGGCAAAGTTGGGACCTTCCTGCGCGGAGATCAGGACTTGAATGGTCGTGTCCTTTCCGGCGGCTACGTTTTTGGCTTCCACTTCGTGGGAATGTTTGACGGACATATTATCTCTCCTTTGTCATTGTGACCCTGCGAAGCCGGGAAGCAATCTCCAACTTCGCGGGGGATGGCTTCGGGCTTGGTCTTGATACGGGCGGGAAGAATACTTGCCCTACCCGACCATCAGCCCTCGCAATGACGCTATGGTCTAACCGTATTTGTGGGCCACGGCGTGAGGGTGGCGGTTGACTGGATCGCGTTCGGGGATGCGGTCCTGGTGGGGATGAGGGTGAACGTGGGGCGGATCAACGGAGTCTCTGTGACCAGCGCGGGCAGCGGCGCGGAAAAGGCTGAGGTGGGAGTCGCAGTTCCGAGGCGGCGGAGCAGGTTGAAGGTCAGGATCGAAGCGGCGAACAGGAGGAGCAACAAGCCGACGACCGTTCCGATGATCCACGGAAGCCAGTTCGATTTCCTCTTCTTGGGCGCGGTCTTCGAGCGGTACTCCGCAGGGACGCCGATCAGCAGGACGGTGATGTTATCGTGCCCGCCGCGTTCGTTGGCAAGGTTCACCAACGCGCGACTTGCCTCCTTCAGATTCGGCTTCGTGCGGACCACTTCGAGAATCTCGTCGTTCCACACAAGGTCGGTCAAGCCATCCGTGCATAAAAGCAGAACGTCGTTCGGCTGGAGTTCGACGCCCTGATTATTCTCGGCGTGATGTGCGCCCTCGCCGTCGAACAGGTTGAGGCGGAAGTCCGGTTCGGGCGGCACGGTGGAGCCGAGATAGCGGCGGATGACGTGCACGTTCGGATGTTCGCGCGCCAGTTCGGGTGTGAGGATGCCCTTGTCAATGGCTTCCTGCACCCACGAATGATCCACCGTGAGTTGCTGGATGCGCCCGCCGCGCATCAGGTAAATGCGCGAATCGCCCACGTAGGCGGTGTGGAGTTTGTTGTCAATGATCCAGGCGATGGCGCAGGTGGCGCCCATGCCCTTGAGGTTGTCGTTGGTGGCGGAATGGGCGGCAATGGCGCTGCTGGCTTCGTTGACCGCCTGCTCGATGACGTGTCGCGAAAATTTTCCGTCTCCCTTCGCCACGCTTTGCATGATGTGATTGACCGCCAGTTCCGCCGCCACCTCGCCGCCCTTGTGACCGCCGATGCCGTCGGCAAGCACGGCGAACAAAACGGGCGTGCGGTCCTTCTCGCTGACGTGGAACGACGCCACCGCGAAACGATCCTCGTTATTCTTGCCCGTCATACCCTGATGGGTATGCGCTTCGACGTTCAAATGCGCGCGTGATGTGCGTATCATAAAATGGACTATTTGAGGGGAACGACCTTCGGTTCGGACTCCGCCGGGGGCTGGCTCAGATCAAAGCGATATTGCAAACGTCCGAAGTGGATCCTGTCTCCGTGCTTCAAACGGACGCCTTCGCGCGGGACCGCTTCATAGTTCACCCACGTGCCAGCCACCGAACCATGATCCATGATTACAAAATATCCTTCGCGGGTCTGGCGAATGCGGGCATGCAGCGGCGAAATGGACGGATCATCCAGCACGAGCATGGATTGTACCGGATCGGTGCCGAACGTCGTGTCCTTTTCGATCACGGGGATCGGGCTGGCGCTGGCGGGTTCGCCTCCGTTCGTCAAGCGGATAAGGTAAGCGGGCGCGGAGGGCAGGCGGCTTTGTCTCGTTATCCAACCGAAGCGCGGCTGCGATTTGACCTTCTTTGTAGCCGAAACGGGCGGCTCCGTCAATGCCGGAACGGGCTGGGTGAGCGGGTCCTCCTTTGCCTTTCGATTCTTTTTGCGGCGGGATTCCGGGATATTCCTCACGCGGCTCCTCACCAATATCGCCAGCAGAGCAAGCCCGGCAAACGCCAGCGCGCCCATCACCAGATGGTTGCTGTATTTCGCAAGGATGAGTTCCACGCCGCCGGGCGGGTGGATGACCGTAAACGTGACGGGAATGCCGATGCTCGATTTTGTCAACCCCAGCGTGTCCTCCGCCTCGACGACGATCTCGTGCTGTCCGCTTCGATCGAGCGCGCTGAGGTCCCACAGAAATTTCTCGAAGGGTTCCTTCGTATTTTCGGCAACCGCCTGACCGTCCACGTACAGGGTCGTGCGCTTGAGTCTGCGTTTGTGCCCGTCGGGAAACTCGACGATGATCTCGATAATCTGCTGCGAAGGTTCGAGGATTTCCGCGTTATAGGGATCGTCGGCGGGAGGCTGGCGCGTGATCTGCAGCGGCGGCGCGATGAAGATCGGGTTGGGCGGCTGGACGTTTACGCTAAAGGTCTTGTCCAGCGCGGGAATGGTTCCCTGCGGCGTTTCGATGTATAAGCCGAGCGTGTGATCGCCGGAGGTCGTCAGGGAGGAGGTGTAGGTGATCTGGTAGATGTTCCGCAGCGGGGCGAAATAGGCGTTCAGGTCCGGGAAGGGTTCGTTCCGGGAAAACGCGAAGAACGCGCCGCCGGTTTGCTGGGCGAGCATCCTGAAGGCGTTGGCGCTGGCGGAGACGTTCTGCTCCTCCGCGTCCACGAACCAGACGAAGACGCGCACCCTCGCGTCCACCGCGCGCTGGATGAACGGGGCGACGGCATTATCAATGTTGGGATCGTCCATGCGCGGGGTGATGAACAACACGGCGCGCTTCATGCCGGGCTGCGGCGTCGGCGCGGTGACCGTATCCAGCGCGATGGCAAGGGTTTGCAGGTTGGGCGTGGATTTCCGCAGGTCGGGCTTGAAGGCGTTCAGGCTTACGGACCAGTCGCGCGCGTTGGCGCGGTTGATCAACGAACCCGATAACGAAACCAGGCTGAGATCGTCGGCTGAGTCGGCGGGCTGCGATTCCGCCCATTGGCCCAATGCGGCGATCACGCGGTCGTATCGTGAGACGCCGTTCGAATCGCGTATCGCCATGGGTGGGCCCGGGTTGATGGCGACCACCGCCTGCACAGGCACCTCGGCACGGCGGATCGTATCGGCTTTGCCCTCCCGCCCGTCTTCGTACACGGTGACGTCGGAGGGTTTGAGCCCCGCGATGAATTCGCCGTTCGCGTCGTACACGTCCACGAGCGCGGAGATCTTCGGGAAGTTCGCGGCGTCAATGAGCGCGATCTCTGCGGAGGCGGCGGTCTGGGCGCGCGCGAAGGCTTGGGTCCCGGCAAACAGGCTGAGGGTAAGAAGGAAGCGGAAGAGTCTACGCATTCGCCTCAACGGGGATCGGAGCGTCCTCCCGCGGCCGGGTCAGCCGCAGGTACACGAGGGCATAGGTTGCTTTCAAAAAGGTGATTGTAACCCCCTGTACCAGCGCCATGACCGGCAGGAGGAGCAGCATGAATCCGCCCATGAACAGCATCATCGTACGCGGATCGAAACCGGACGGATCCTGCATGAGGAAGGGCATGAAGAAAAAGGGAGCCATAAAGGGCATGATGACGACGGCGCTGAGAACGCCGACGCCCAGGTAGGCGACCAACGAGATCAACAGGATGCGCCAGAAATTCGCCCGGATCAGTTCCCAGCCGCGGCGGATGGCGTCGGTCACGATGAGGTCGTCCACGACGACCGCCGCCAGCGATTCTTCGATGATGCCGTAGAGGACGAGCATGAGCGGGAACGTCAAAAGGAACAACGGTTGCAGGCAGATGAAACCAATGCCCATCGTCACCGCCCCAAACAACGCCATACAGCCGAAGAGCGCCATCATCACGATCCAGACGCCCAGGCTGAACAGCAGGACAACGCCGATCACGCGCAGCCAGTATTTCCTTCCGTCCTCGAACAGTTTCCTCATCCTCAACGTTTCCGCGCCATCCTCCGCCTGCACCGCGCCGAGCGTCACCGACGCGGACGATACCGCGTACAGAAGGATGCTAAGGAGGCTGATGACGATGCTGAAACCGATGAAAAGGACGATGTAGACCGGTTGCTTCACAAAGAAGGGTTCGCCGTACGGGTCGAAATCCGTAAGGAGGATCGGCAGGAACACCACCGGAAAGAACGCAAAACTCAGGAGCGTGGGCAACGCGCTGAACAACCAAAGGATCTTATGTTTCCAGGTGATTTGTCCGGCGCGGGTCAAAAGTTCGCCAAAGTCGAAGTTCATCGTTTTTCCTCAATCGCAAATCGCCGGTCGTAACCTTGCCCTGAGCGCAGTCGAAAGGTCGCCTCACTCCCATTCGATGGTCGCGGGCGGTTTGCTCGTAATATCATACACCACGCGATTTATTCCGTCCACTTCGTTGACGATGCGATTTGCCACTCGCGCCAGCAGGTCGTGCGGCAGGCGCGCCCAGTCGGCGGTCATGAAATCCTCGGTCGTCACGGCGCGAATCGCCGCCGCCTCCTGATACGTGCGCTGGTCGCCCATCACGCCCACCGAACGCACGGGCAGCAAGACGACAAACGCCTGCGAGGTCTTTGCGCCCTTCCCCAAAAAGCCCGCTTTGGACAATTCCTCGATCAGGATCGCATCCGCCGCCCGCAGGCGGGATACACGCTCGCGCGTTGCCTCCCCGAGACAGCGCACGGTCAAACCCGGACCCGGGAACGGCTGCCGCCAAACCAGGTTTTCCGGCAGCCCAAGCGCCTCGCCGACCGCCCGCACCTCGTCCTTGAACAGATAACGCAACGGCTCGACCAACTCGAACTGCATGTCCTGCGGCAGACCGCCCACGTTGTGATGCGTCTTGATCTTCTCCGCTTTGTTCCTATCGGGAGCGGATGATTCCACGACGTCGGGATAGATCGTACCCTGCACCAAAAACCTCGGATGACCGAGTCGTTCCGCCTGCGCTTCGAACACCCGAATAAACTTCTCCCCTACGATCTTGCGTTTCTGCTCCGGCTCCGTGACGCCCGCGAGCGCCGGGAAGAATTCGTCGGAGGCGTCAACGGTGATGAGTTCCGCGTGCAAATGATCCCGAAACGCCGAAGCGACCTGTTCCCCCTCGTTCTTTCGCAGGAGACCGGTATCCACGAACACCGCTACGAGTTGATCGCCGACCGCCTTATGCACCAGCGCCGCCGCGACCGATGAATCGACTCCGCCCGAAACCGCCGCAAGGACGCGTGATCCCTGAGCCTTGTCGGAGGGTTCGTTTCCGACCTGTTTTTGAATCCGCTCGACTGCCTCGTCAATGATGGACGTGGGAGTCCATTCGCGTTTCGCGCCGCAAATATCCACGACGAAATGTTGAAGCAACTTCTCTCCGTTGGGCGTGTGATGTACTTCGGGGTGGAACTGCACGCCGAAATACCTGCGCTTCATATCGCCCATTGCCGCGAAGGGACTGTTGCCGCTGCGCGCCAGCGGGATAAAACCTTCGGGGAGTTTGGTGATGCGGTCGCCGTGCGACATCCAGACTTTGGAGATCACATCCAACATCGTGCCGGGCATCGTCGGCTCGATCTCTGCAGGACCATATTCACGTTTTGCAGAAGAGTCTACCTGACCGCCAAGGGCGTGGGTCAATGCCTGCATCCCGTAGCAAATTCCGAGGATGGGCAGACCCGTTTTGAAGATGAAATCCTGAATGTAGGGCGCGCCTTCTTCATAGACTGATTTGGGCCCGCCCGAGAGGATGAATCCCCTGGGGCGGATGGCGAGGATATTCTCCATGGGCGCGTCCCACGGGAACAACTCGCAATACACCTGCGCCTCGCGCACACGCCGCGCGATGAGTTGGGCATACTGCGAACCGAAATCCAGAATTGCTATTGAATCCATAAATAATGACCGGGTCGAAGATCGAAGGTTGAAAGTCAACGGCAAACTTTAGACCTTTGATCTGTGACCTCCGAAATAAGATGAAAATGCAACTGCGGAAAATCCTGAAACTCCCCCCCGTTGACGATCAACCGCCACGCGGGGAGTCGGGATTCTTCCACAAGGCTTTGAACTGTGGAATACAGGTCTGTGAGAAAGGCGGAATCTTTTGCATCGAACTCCATCAAAGTCTTGACCGCTTTCTTCGGCACGAGCAGAACGTGGAACGGATACGAGGGCTTCGGATGATGGAACGCCAGAAGCGTCTCCGTCTCACGCAGTCGTTTTACGGGAATGGCAAAACTCATGTGTTCGAAGATCCAGCCGATGAGAGGGGCGAGGAGCCAAAGAAGTTTGCGCATGTTTTGGAATCCAGAAGCTTGCTTCTGGAAATCCCGACAGCAAGCTGTCGGATTCCAAATTTAGGTTGGCTCCCCAAACACGATCTTGTCGCCCTCCATCGAAGTAATGCAAGCCAGCGAATGGATCGGCACGCCGAGCGGCTTGAGCGCCTCGCGCCCGCCCTCGAAGATCTTCTCGATCAACGCGCCGATGCCGACGATGCGCGAACCCGATGCCTCCGCCAGGCGCGCCAGCCCGAGGATGGTCTGCCCGCTGGCGAGGAAGTCGTCAATGATCAACACCCTCTCGCCATTCGCCAGGTATTCCGGCGAAACGATCAACTCCACCATACGACCCTTCGTGTGGGATGGGGCAAGGGTCAAATACACCTGATCGGGCATCGTGATCGGCTTGTGCTTGCGCGCGTATACCACCGGCAAACCGAGATGGATGGCTGTCGTCAGCGCGGGGGCAATGCCCGAGATTTCGGCGGTCAGCACCTTCGTCGCGCCGACCGGGGCGAAGAGCTGCGCAAACTCCCTGCCGCAAGCATCCATCAACAACGGGTCCACTTGATGATTGACGAAACTATCCACCTTCAAAATTCCCCCGCCCAGGTTCTTCCCATCCCGCAAAATGCGTTCCTCGAGTTCCTTCACGTCCGCCTCCGCGATCAGCCAAGTTTTCGCCATTGTACCACCGACCCCACCCCCCTCCCTAACCCTCCCCCCAATTCGACGGCACTTCAATCAAATTTGGGAGAGGCGGCGCTTGTGTTACAATTTTTCCTCGTGACCGAAACTCCCCTGCTCGTTCTGGCATCCAATTCGCCGCGCCGCCGCCAACTCATTGCCCTCGCCGGGTGGGATTTCATCGTCTCCGTTGCGGATGTGGATGAAAGCCCTCGTGAGAACGAACCGCCCGCCGATTACGTCCTAAGACTCGCCGAAACAAAAGCGCGCGCGGTCAAAGCGAATGCGGACAGGATCATCCTCGCCGCAGACACGACCGTCGTGGACGGATCGGAGATTTTGGGAAAACCGCGTGACAATGCGGAAGCCGCGGCGATGTTATATCGTCTACGCGGACGCACGCATCAGGTCTACACCGGAATTGCCCTGCTTCGAGTGAGCGACGGTCTCCTTCTGACCGATCTCTGTGTCACCGACGTGCCGATGCGAGATTATTCCGGTGAAGAGATCAATGCGTATGTCGCTACCGGCGACCCGCTCGACAAAGCCGGGGCGTACGCGATACAACATCCGGTCTTTCGTCCCGTTGCCTCCGTGAACGGATGTTACGCCAGCGTGATGGGATTGCCGTTATGTCACGTGGTCAGAACGATGCGTAAAATGGGCATCCTTCCCAATGCGGATGTACCGATGATCTGTCAGAAACTGCTGGAGTACGATTGTCCGGTGTTCGGACAATATTTGGACTCAGCCAGCTTGCTGGCGTGGGATGGGAGCAAGCTCCCTGATTCCAAACACTGAAAGGCAGAGAATGAAGTTTTTTCGCTGGTTGAATCTCATCGTCATCGCGACCTTCCTGAGCGCATGCGGCTCGGGCGGGGACGGGCTTCTTCCCATCGGGACGACCGATACCCCCCTGCCTCCGCCGGTGGTGACCGTCGAATCCGCCCCGGACCCGAACGTGGCGCTGGCAACCTATCTCGACGCGTACAAGGTGGACGATTACAACGCCATGTACAGCCTGCTCAGCAAAGTGACGCAGGATGCGCTCCCGCTCGAGGAATTCGCCAGACGCAACCGCGACGCGCTCAACAACATGAGCGCCGGCTCGTTCGATTACGAGGTGCTTTCCTCTCTGGTCAACCCCTACTCCGCAGAGATCGCCTACAAAGTAACCTATCACACCGCGCTGGTTGGCGACATCCAACGCGAGATGATCGCCCGCTTTGCGCTCGAAAACGGCGCATGGAGACTGCAATGGGACGATTCGCTCATCCTGCCGGAACTGGCGAGCGGCAATGTCCTGCGCATGGACTACAGTATTCCCTCCCGCGGCAACATCTACGACCGCAACGGCGATGTGGTGGTGGCGCAGACCGACGCCTACGCGTTCAGCATCATTCCGGGCAACGTGACGGAGGAAAGTCTGCCGATCCTGCTTTCCGAGGTAAAGAGATTGTGTGGCAACGATCCTGAGGAACTGGCACAGGAGATCGCCAACACGCCCGCCTTCTTTCCCATTCCGTTGTGCGAGGCGTCCGAGCAGGAGTCCGAACGCATACGAAGCGTCTATCCGGCGGGATTGCAATGGACCCCGTACAACTCCCGTTTTTATTTCGATCGCGGCACGAGTTCCAACATTGTCGGCTATACACAGTTTATTTCCGAGGAAAACCTGGAACGGTATCGCCGCCTCGGTTACCGGGGGGATGAGCGCGTGGGCGCGACGGGCATCGAAGGGTGGGCGGAGGATTATCTTGCCGGTCAGCATGGCGGGACGTTGTACGTGGTCAACCCAGCCACCGGGCAGATCGTAACGCGCGTCGGCGAGAGCGCGCCCAAACCCGCCGACTCGGTCTACCTCACCATTGACGACAACCTCCAATTTTACGCGCAACAGGCATTGACCGGTTTTACAGGCGCGGCGGTCGTGATCGAAGTGGAAACGGGACGCGTGCTTGCCATGGCGTCCTCCCCAGGTTTCGATGCAAATATCTTCGAGCCGAACAACCCCAACAGCCAGTCGCAGATCGCGGAATTGGTTCCGGGATCTCTGCTCAACCGCGCCGCGCAGGGACAGTATCCGCTCGGTTCGGTGTTCAAGATCATTACGATGGCGGCGGGGATGGAAAGCGGGTTGTTCGTCCCCGAAACCACTTACGACTGCCAGTACACGTGGACGCGCCTGCCGGACCAGATCCGCTACGACTGGACGTACCAGCACTGCCAGGACAGGCTGGCGGCGGGGCAGGAATGTAACTCCAGCGACAGCACGCCCTCGGGCCTGCTCACGCTTTCCGAAGGTCTGATGCGTTCGTGCAACCCGTTCTTCTGGGAAATCGGATACACACTCTATTACAACGACCGCCCCAACGACATTGCGAACATGGCGCGCGCCTTCGGGCTGGGTCAGCCGACCGGCATCGGGCAGATCGCGGAGGAGGCGGGGCAGATCAACGACCCGCAAAGCGACATTGACGAAGTGAACCAGGCGATCGGGCAGGGCGACGTGCTGGTCACGCCGTTGCAGGTCGCGGTATTCACCGCCGCGCTGGCTAACGGCGGCACGTTGTATCGTCCGCAACTGGTGGAGAAGATCGAACCGGTGGACGGGAGCGCCGCCACGCAGGTCTTCAAACCGGAAGCGCGCGGCACCCTGCCGATCCAGCCCTTCCGGTTGGAACTTATACGAGATGCCATGCGCGATGTGGTGAGCAACCCGCGCGGCACCGCCAACTTCCGTTTGCGCGGTTTGCAGATTCCCGTTGCGGGCAAGACCGGCACAGCCGAATCGGGAAGCGGGGAACCTCACGCCTGGTTTGCAGGGTACACGATGGCAGGCGAAAGCACGGGCTTGCCCGATATTGCGATCGCCGTCGTCATCGAGAACATCGGCGAGGGTTCCGATTACGCCGCGCCGGTCTTCAGGGCGATCGTGGAAACGTATTATTTCGGCAACCCGCAAAGCAGGCCCTGGTTCGGTCCCATCGGTGGACCGTTGTACACGCCGACCCCGTTCGGCGGCATCCCGACGGAAACACCGAGACCGTAATTGTGATGAAGCCCTACAAGCCGGAAGCAGACCCTTCCTGACTCCATAACCATTCGAGAATTGGAGATCGGAGAATTGGAGACCAACGGTTTGATCGTCAAAGCGCAGTCCGGTTTCTTCACCGTGAAGATGTCGCCGCGGCGCCATGGCGACGACGGGTCGAGGCTGGTCGTTTGTCAATTGCGCGGCAAACTGAAACAGGGGCGTCCCACCGGCGACATCGCGGCGATCGGCGATAAGGTGCGGGTTATGGTGTTGGAGGATGGGTCCGGGGTGATCGAGGAAATCGCCGAGCGGAAGCAGGCCATCGTCAGGTTGGACCCGAGACCCATCGGGGAGTATCAGCAGGTTCTGTTGGCGAATGCCGATCAGGCGGTCTTCGTCTTTGCGTGCGCGCATCCCAAACCGAAATTGAGAATGCTGGATCGTTTCCTCGTTATCGCTGAAAAACAGAGAGTCGAGCCGGTCATCGTCGCGAACAAGATTGATCTCGCGAAGGATGCTTCGTCTCCGTTCGACGCGAGGAAAATCTTCGGGATGTACGAAGATGTCGGCTATCGCGTGATCTATACGTCGGTCAAAACCGGCGCGGGACTCGATGAATTGAAACGCGCGTTGGTCGGAAAGATCAGCGCGCTGGCGGGACCGAGCGGCGCGGGAAAATCCAGCCTGTTGAACGCGATCCAGCCCGGCCTGGGTTTGGAAGTGAAGGAAGTCAGCAAGGCGGTCAACAAGGGCAGGCACACAACCGTGACGAGGCAAATGTTCCCGCTCGAAGGCGGCGGATATGTCGCCGACACGCCGGGCTGGAAGTCTCTTGCGTTGTGGGATACCACGCCCGAGGAGATGGACGCCTATTTTCCCGAACTGCGCAATCTCGTGTCGCATTGCCAGTTCAGCGATTGCACGCACATCCACGAGCCGGGCTGCGCTGTGCGCGCCGCACTGGAGGAGGGGCGGATCCATCGAGAGAGGTATGAGTCGTATTTGAGGTTGCGCGCCGGAAAAGATTAGCGAATTGGCGATTTACGATTGGGAACTGTTCACTGCTTACTGCTCACTGCTCACTACTCACTGACAACCAATGACCGATAACTCGATCACCGCTCCTTCGACTACGCCCAGGACAAACGACTGGAACTTGACCGGTCACGCATGGGCTGTGGACATGTTGAAGAAACACATCGTCCGCGGGACGACGCGCCATGCGTATCTTTTCTGCGGACCTCCGGGACTGGGCCGCCGCACACTGGCTTTACGCTTCGCCCAGGCTTTGAACTGTCCGACTCCGCTCGAGCCCGGAATCCCATGCGGGACGTGCCGCGACTGCAAACAGATCGAATCCATGCAACATGCGGACCTGACCATCGTCCAGGCTGACTCCGAGGGCGGAACGTTGAAGGTGGACCAGATCCGCGAGGCACGCAAGACGTTGATCCTCAAGCCGTACATGTCGAAGTATCGCGTGGCGTTGTTCCTGCGATTCCACGAGGCGAACGACAACGCGGCAAATGCCCTGTTGAAAACGCTCGAAGAAGCCCCTTCGTATGCCGTCCTGGTATTGACCGCCGACAACCCCGAACAGTTATTGCCGACCATTGTTTCGCGTTGTGAGGTGTTGAGGTTGAGGCCGTTGTCTGTGGATGAAACACAGAGGGAATTGGAGAATAGAGGATTGGAGCATTCGCGGGCGAAGTTGATCGCGCACATCTCCGGCGGGCGGATGGGGTACGCGCTCCGTTTGCTCGAAAATGATTCCCTGCTCGAACAGCGTGAGGAGCGCTTGAATGACCTGTTGACCCTCCTCTCCGCCTCGCGCGTGGAAAAATTCAAATACGCCGATAAACTGTCGAAGGACAAGGACGCCATGCGGCAAACGATCACTTTCTGGCTGTCGTACTGGCGCGACGTGATGTTGCGCGCCGCGCAGGCGGAGACTCCGCTGGTCAACGTGGACAGAAACGTGGAGATCGAAGACCTGGCGGGGAAAATGGATCTAGCCTCTTTACGCAAGGTGGTGAGCGGTCTCGAAAACGCGCTCGAACAAATGGAGAGAAACGTTAACCCGCGTTTGCTCGCGGAGGTCATGTTGTTGGATTTGCCGAGAGTCTAATCGTAGTGACGACTTATGATGTCTAAAAACCAAATACCGTAACCCGCGTAGTTGGCGTTCTCTAACGCCAACGGGCGCGTTGGAGAACGCACCCTGCGCGGCGTTACGAGTTAAAAACCATCAGCCGTTGCTTCGAGAAAGGAAGTTCTTTATGAAAAAACCATCCCTGCGTGAGCTGGCAATTATGACGATAGACGAGGGCGAGGAGATCGTGGGCGCATGGATCACGCCCTACATCAAGGAAGTGGGCATGTATAAACTGCTCGCCAAGAAACGCGTGGACGGCGTTTACGAATGGGTGCATTTCATCCAGCGTTTGAGCGGAGGCAAGGAGATCGTTTTGCGCGGCGAAGCCAGGGATGAGGCGCAGTTGAACAGCCTGCTCGAAGCCGCGAAGGACAACCTGAGCCGCATCTTCGGCGTCACCCTCCAGCCCGCCGATGCGGACTTGTACACGCTGGACGGCAGGGGCGCGCCGCCGAAGGTTCAATAGGAGCAAACCATGTGCCGGAGCATCAAAACATTACGAAATGCGGAAGTCCCCGCGAGCGAGGAGGACATCCGCGCCGCGGCGCTGCAATACGTGAGAAAGATCAGTGGGTATCGCAAACCGTCGAAGGTCAATGAAGAGGCGTTCGAGCGGGCGGTGGAGGAGGTGGCGAGAGCCACGCGGTCATTGCTCGGTCAATTGAAACAGGCAAGCCACCCCCCTCACCCAAACTGACCGATCACCCCGGCGATCAAGCCGATCTGTCCGAGGTGATATGCGGCGATGTTGAGAATGCGTCCATTCCTGACAGGGGACACGAATTTGTTCCACGCCAGGATGATATCGGAAAGATAGAACAGGAACGCGCCCAGCCCCACGAGGAGCGACGCGCCCGCCTCCCAGGAGGGGTTCGAAAGCGTCGTCATCGCGGCGTAGAGCATTACGGTGATCACACTCGAATACAGGACGACCGGACCGATGAGGCGGGATTGTCCTTTTGCGCGGATCGCCGCGATTATCCTTCGCATCAACCTTGCTGCGTTGATAAAAATGATCACAACCAGCAATACCGACCAGAAACTGACCGTCCGCAATTCGTTCTGGAACCCCGCGAGATAGGAAACGTGCGTGAACAGGAACGCGGTCAACCCGAAGATGAACATGCGGTCGAGCGAGATCATCAACAGCACGTCCCCCGCCAGCGAAAACAGAATCCCGATCCCAAACCAGAACGTCACTCCCTGCAAGCCTGTGGCGAAATACAGCCACGCGAACAGGCAGACCATCACAGCAGGCTTGGCAGCGTATTCCAATTTATTCCATCCCCTCCGCAATGCCAGCACCTCCAGCGCGGCAAAAACAAAAGCCAGAACGAGCCAGGTATTCATTCGTGCCTCCCGAAGTAACTATGTCATTGTGAGCCCGATGGTCGAGTAGAGCGAGTGCGCTTCCCGCTCATATCGAGATCGAGGGCGAAGCAATCCCCATGCAACAGGAGACTGCTTCGCAACCAACGCTCGCAGCAACATGTTCTACTTTTTTTTCTTCTTGATCCGATACCCTAGCCTCTGCATGGCGTTCTCGTCGTTACGCCAATCCTTCAACACCTTGGCGCGCAACTCCAGGAACACCTTGCGCCCGCCCATCTCTTCGATCTCCTTCCGCGCATCGCTTCCAATCGTCTTCAGCATTTTTCCGCCCTCGCCGATCACGATCCCCTTTTGCGACTCCCGCTCCACGAAGATCGTCGCGGCGATGTACAACATCCCATTCTCGCGCTCCTTGAACTCGTCAATGCGCACGCCCACACCATGCGGCACCTCGTCGCGCAAATGATTCAGGCACGCCTCACGGATCAGGTCTGCGGCGATGTCGCGCTCGTACGAATCCGTAACCTGGTCCTCGTCGAACTCCGGCGGGCGGAACGGACTGAGGGAAACCAGCAAATCGAGCAAACCGGCAAGATTCTTATTCTGGATCGCAGAGATGGGGACGACATGCGCTTCTTTCTTAACCGACGCCTGATACGCTTCGAGAGTCCGCGTCAACGCCTCGGCGGGGACCAGGTCCATTTTGTTCGCGGCAAGCACGAGCGGAGTCCGACGCGGGAGTCTATCGAGCAGGAGTCCGATCTGTTGGTCCTCCTCCGTTGGTTTGACAGACACGTCCACCAGCCAGAGAACAACATCCACACCCTCAAGCGACTCTTCCGCCTCCTGGTTCAGGAACCTCCCAAGTTTGTGACGCGGGTTGTGGATGCCGGGCGTATCCACGAAAACGAGTTGATATTTATCGGTCGTAAGAATCCCCAGTTGACGTTTGCGCGTGGTCTGCGGCTTGGGCGAGACCGCCGCGATCTTTTGACCGAGCAGCGCGTTGACCAGCGTGGACTTGCCCACATTCGGACGCCCGATGACAGCGATGAATCCCGAACGGAAATCGTTCATGGAATCCTTTCGTAGATGCGGATGGATGGGTTGAGGAATTCGAAATTGATCTGCGGCAGGTAAGGCGGCAGGGTGTATTTGAATTCCTTCAAAAGTTTGTAATGATCCGACCCGCCCGTTTCGAGTTGCTTGAAGAACGCGCACTCGACCGGCATGGAGTCGCAATAATGCGGGTCATCGAATTTGTCGGAGGTGAAACTGTCAACGATGAAGTAATCCGTCCGGCGGTCGTCGAGACCTGCTTCCCCGGCGTTGTATTCGAATCGTTTGTCTGTCGGCAACGGCTCGTCGCCTCTCACGAAGTAAACGGGATAGTTATGCTCGCGCTCGAAACGGCTCCCATCGTAGGCGGGCGGATAATACGTATGCTCGAGCGTTTTGCCCGGCGGCAATGTATCCATGAAGGCGGAGGCGGGGATGCGGGCGTCGTTCATCACCAGCAGCATCAGGCTTACGACGCGCGCCAGGGAATAAAGGATGATTACAGAAACCGTCACACCAATTGCAATGGGATATGCGGATTTGTTTGTCTGCTTTGCTTGTTGGTAAATTCGTTCAATGAAGAAGGCGGTCAACACGGCGAGGAACGGCATCAGAGTCAGGAAGTAGCGCAGTTGGTAGTTGTACGAGATCATCATCGGCAGGTCGAGCGCGAGGATCGCTAGAAGGAGGATGGCATAGGATCTTGTTTGCGGCTCCTGCGCGAGCGTTCTGGTTCTATACGATCCTGCAACTCTCCAGACCGCCCAGGCGAATCCGAGACCGAACAACAAAACGAGCGCGAGACCGAGTCCGTTTGCCATCACGCCGTATTGACCGAAGATGCCGTGCACGCTATCCGGCTGGTAGCCGTAATTCACCTGCCATTGAAGTGTGGAGAACAGGCGCTTGAAGTAGTACGTCATCCAGAACAGGGCTTTGGGTGTGCCGAGGGCGAATCCGAGAAATGTCACTGCCGCGCTGATGAACAGTGTTTCAAGAAAAGGAAGCCATTGTTTTCTAATGGTATGTCTCTGTTCGATGAGATAGACTGTCAATGGAGCAAGCACAAGACTCCCGCCGATGTATTTGCTGGATGCCGCCATGCCCACAGTGACGAACGAAGCGTACAACCAGAGTTTATTATGGTTATTGACGTAATTGAGCAAACAAAGGACCGACAGGGTGGTAAAAAAGACGATGTACGTGTCGTTGTGCGCGAAGCGTCCGTTGTGGGGCATTTCGCTGACGGAGATGAGCAAGAGTCCGCTCAAGCCCGCGACGAAAATACTGCCTCCGATGCGGCGGGCGATGATGTAGGTGAGGATCACTGTCAACCCTGCCAGGACAGCCGAAAGGACGCGCGAAGCGACGAGGATGTCCCCGTCCGTTTTGCCGAGGGCGAGCATGAGTTTCCCGAGAAAGAGCATCGCGTATTGCGGCAGGTCGGGGTAGTCGAAGTTGATCTCGCTGAACTGCCATTCGCCGTGCAATGCCTTGATCGAGCGTACCACGATCTCGTCCGGGTGCCAGACGTCCGGCGCGCCCCACGAGATGCCGGGCAGTGTGAGGACGAGGAAAAGGATGAACAATACGAGCGGGACGAGAAACTCGTATTGTTCGAGAAGGACTTTTCGGGAAACCGATTTCGTCATGCAGACTTCTGCGCCTCGATTGCCGGACGTTGGGCAGGTTTCCAATTAACGACCGCCAGACTGGCGATGATTAGAACCGTCCCAGCCGCCAACTGCCACGAGAGTTCTTCGTTCAGGAAGATCACGCCGAGAAGGACTCCGCCGACGGGGAAGAGATACGTCACAAGCGAGGTGCGCGTGGGTCCGATCTCGTGGATGAGGTACCAGAGCATGATCACCGCCACTCCCGAACCGAGGATGCCCAGCCACAGGATCGCAGTCCAAGTGAGAGGGAGGCTGGGGAAGAGGAACGGCTTTTCAGTTAGCGGACCGACCGCCCACATGAAGAGCGCGGAGGTGATGAGCGGCATGGCGCCGCGCACGACGCCGTCCACGTGCTTCGTGAGTTTGCGGGCGAACACCGCGCTCCCGGCGTAGAACAGCGAAGCAAGGACGACCGCTGCCTGCCCGATGATCGAGTTGTGGGCGCCTTCTGTCAGGTCCTTGCTCATCAGGACCACCACGCCCGCGAAACCGATCAACAAACCGAGTACCTTTTGGGCGGTCATCTTGTCATCGTGCAGGAGGAAATGCGCGAGGACGATGGTGAACAGGGGAACCGTCGCATTGAGGATGGAGGCGACGGCCGAGTCAATCGTCTGTTCGCCCCACGAGATGAAGAAGATGGGGATGGCAAGGCTGGCGGGACCAAGGACGGCGAAAATGCCCCACGTCTTCCGGTCATGGGGCCAGGTTACTTTCTGATAGATGCCAATCGCCACTGCTGTGACCGCGCCGAATAACATGCGGAAGGCGGTCAACGCCATGGGACCGATCTCCTGCACGCCGATCTTGATCCACAGGAAGGACGAACTCCAGATCAGACCGAGGCTGATGAATACGAACCAGTGTTTGGGTTTCAAGTTGCTCTCCTTTTTGACGATGAAATTACGATGAAGTTGATCGGGGAAATATTACACACTGGCTCATTCTACGATATACGCTGGATCCTACCGACCCGATTCTTGCTTCTTTGGATTACGCCATCACCGCGCCTTCCATCTTCAACAGCCATTCCTTGGTGGGCAATCCCTCCCCGCCGCCGTAGCCGTGGAGTTTGCCATCCGTACCGATCACACGGTGACAGGGGATGACCAACGGCATGGGATTCATTGCATTGACGGCTCCCACGGCGCGCCAGGCGAGCGGACGGTTGATCTCTTTTGCGATTTCGGCGTAGGTGCGCGTCTCGCCATAAGGGATGCGGTAGACCGCCTGCAAGGCTTCGCGCTGGAACGGGGTGAAGAACGTCCAGTCCACGGGGATGGTGAAGGCGGTGCGTTTGCCGTTCAGGTATTCGGCGAGTTCCCTGGCGTAGGGTTTGATCTTTTTTGGGTCAGGCTGGATGGGGCGTTCGAGGCGCGCGAGGTAGGAATCAAATTCGGGCTGGGAATCCGCCCATTCGACGGCGATCAAGCCAAAGTCGGAGGCGGCGAGGCGGAAATCTCCGAGGGGAGTCCCGTTCAGTTCGCCGGTGTAAATGGGAACTGGGGCAGGTGTTTTCTTTTTCATAAAAAATCACCACCGAGAAC
>JABWAU010000207.1 GCA_013360875.1 Anaerolineales bacterium
AGGTGGAAGAAAAAGCGCATGAAGCGGCGCATGGCATGGGAGCACAACGACACCTGTCGTTGCAGGAGTCAAAAGTCTTCCGACTCTTGGCACTGAATTCTAAACGAATCAAAACGAGGGTTTGACTCATCGTCAAACCCTCGCAGGTTTCCTGAATTACACAGGGGTGGGCTCGTCGCCCTTCTTGGGCTTGCGCACGGCGTCAAGGGCGCTTTTGCCGCGTTCTTTTACCTCGGCGGCAAGTTGTTCGGCGCGCACCTTGGCTTCGTGGGCGAGTTCCTCGGCGCGGGCGCGGGCTTCCTTGGCGGCTTGCTCGGCGCGGGCGTAGGCTTCCTCCGCGGTCATCTTGGCTTTGTCGCGCAGTTCGATGGATTTATCCTTGATCAATGCGCGGGTTTCCTCGCCCGATTGCGGGGCAAAGAGCAGGGCGACGACGGCGCCGGTCAGCCCGCCGACAATAAATCCGACAAGAAAGGCTCCAAATTCATCACGGTCAGACATGGTTATCTCCTTTGTTTGTTGAGTCAGGCGGCAGGCTCTTCGCAAGCGACTGTCGCCTCTAATTAATTTACTTGGGCTTGATACCCAATAATTCTAACATACGCCTCAAACCCGCCAGGTATCCATTGAGTTTGATGACGGGTTCGACCACATTTTCGCCCAAAAATTCCGCCGTGCCGCGCAGGGTGTTGACCGTTTCGCTGGTGGCGTGCAGGATCGGGCGGACCTCATTTTGTAGGAGATTGATCAGGCTGGCGAGTTGGACGATCAATACGATGAGCGCAACCCCGATGACAAGAGTTTCGAGCGCGACCACGATGATAAAAACATCGCGGATCTTGTCCGTGGGGGTTGTCGGCTGAAGCAGGAAGTAGATCGCCACGCCGAGCAAAGCAACCAGCAGGACGACGACGGCGATGATGCCAGCCATCAGCTGTTTTTGTTTGCGTTCCTGTGCGCGCAGTTCCGCCAATTGGTCCGGAGTCAACGAGGGGGAAGGTTGGGAAGCGGTATCAGTGGGGTGGGGCGTTGCCATGATTTCATTATAGCAGATTCAGAATTCAGAAAAAAGTGATGGCGGATAAATTTCCGCGCCTCATTCCCGCGCCAGACTCGATTCCGTCCATTGGGTTAAGGCTTCATCCAAAGCAATTTCGTCCCATGCCTGAACTCTTTATCTGTCACATCCCCTTCGGAACAGTTCACACCGGCGGCGTCAAGGCTTTTGCCTTTTCCGGCGAACGCGCCAAAACAACGACTTCATGGCTCGCCGCGCGAAGATGTTTTATCAGAACACCGCCGACAAATCCTGCTGCGCCTGTGTCGAAATATCCCAATTTGCTCTCCGCTGAATTGCGGACAATATTACTCCCCAAATCAACCTGATTCCCTTGACTCTCCCTACCGACGGTAGTACACTATCCCTACCTACCGTTCGGTAGGGAAGGAGACATATGACCAGAGACGACGTTCTCGATGCCGCCGCCCAGGTGTTTCGGCAAAAGGGATTCCATGGCGCCTCCATGTCCGACATCGCGGCCGCAGTGAACGTTCAAAAGGCGAGTCTCTATCATCATGTCTCATCCAAACAGGAGATTTTGCTCGAACTGCTGGAGCGGGCGCTGCAGATCCTCACCGATCGCATCTCCAGAGTTGCAGCGCAGGACGAACCCGCAGATAAAAAAATAAGACAGATGATTCGCGTTTACCTGCAATTGCTGGCGGAAAATGCGGACCTTTCCTCCGTCCTTCTGTTCGAACACCGTTCGCTCGATAAAAAATCACACACCCGCCACGTCCCTCAACGCGACAAGTTCGAGGCGCTCTGGCGGGGTGTTCTTAATGAAGGCGTGCGGGCAAAGACCTTCGATGTAAAAGACATCGGCCTGACCGTACGCGCTTTGATGGGAGTGATGAACTGGACTCTCACCTGGTATCACCCCGACGGCGGGAAAACAATGGAGCAGATCGCCGATGAATATGCCGACCTTATCCTGAACGGATTGTTGAAGTAGACGGGTTTCCGGATCGATATTTGAAAGGAGAAAAGAAGAATGTATTCCTTTGAACCAAATGAAGAACAACAAATGCTGATCGATGCGGTGGGGAAGTATGCTGCGAACGACCTGCGCGCCGCGGCGCACGACGCCGAAGAAAGCCGCGAACTGCCCAGGAAGCTCATCGGCAAAGGCTGG
>JABWAU010000117.1 GCA_013360875.1 Anaerolineales bacterium
ATTCGCGGACAAGGCCGGCTGGGCATATCAAGCCATTCAGGATCGTCTCACAAAGATCCGTGAGAGGACCGAGGTGATCTACACGCTCGATACGCTCGAATATCTGGCGCGCGGCGGGCGCATTGGACGCGTCAAAGCGTTGGCGGGCGCGTTGTTGAATCTCAAACCGGTCATCCGCGTGGACACAGACGGCAAGTACAGCACAGTCACCACCGGGCGCACGCTCGGCAAGTCCACGAAGGCGATTACCGATCATCTGGCGGAGAAGTACGTGAACACCCCGTTATGGGTCACTGTTTTGCATGGACGCTTCGCCGAAAAAGCGGAGGCGCTTGCCGAAGAATTCAAGGAAAAACTCAATATCGCAAAACTGGAGGTGATGCGTATTTCGCCGGTGCTTGGCGTGCATACGGGACCGGGCATCGTCGGCGCGGCGGCGGTGCCGATGGAGTTGATGGAGGACTTGGGCTAAACCGAAAGCGCCTCCCGTTTATTGCGGGAGGCGCGTCTTTTTCAAACCGATTTCAGGCGGGTTCTGCTTTTGCAAGCGCGTCGTGGTCCGGCAGGACCGACTCTGCGTAATAGATGGGATGGACGAAATACCCGGTCACACCCACGAGCGCGGAAGCCAGTCCGCAAAACACGATCAACAAGCCCATGCCGGAGCCGGGTCCCATACCTACCAGCCAGGAGAACGCGGCCGGCAGACCCGTCCCGGCGCGCGCGGCGGGTTCAAGGACAAAGTCCGCGAGGGTGCCGGCAATGATCGGGGAGATGGGGTTCGTAAACCACGCGATCAGGCGTCGGGCGGAAAAGACGCGGCCCTGCAAGTCCGGCGCGACCTTCGATTGCCAGATCGCCTGGTTCGAGGCGTTCACCAACGGTCCAACCAGCGCTGAAATCACGATCCCTGTGATCCAGATCGGAAGTCCGCCAGCCAGGCCGATGACCGCCATGCCGAGTCCGCTGATAACCCAGCCGAAGAGGACGCCGTGTACGCGCCGCTTGAACCCGCCCCACGCAGACATGAGGACGCCTCCCACCAAGCCGCCGATTGCTCCCGCTGTTTGAACGGATCCGAACATCAGGCTATTGTTGTCGGTGCGCGAGAGGATCATCGGAGCGAGAAGCGTAAAGCCGATACCCGCAAAGAGGTTGCCCGCGAAAAAGATCAACTGCAAACCCAAAAGGCTGGGACGGGCAAAGATGTATTTGAACCCGTACACCGCCTCCCTCAACATGCTTCCCTGCGCCTGCACGCCCTCCTGCGTGCGAACAGGGTTGGGAATATTCACGATCAACAACGCGCCAATGGCAAACAGAAACGTGACGACATCGAACAATAGAATGCCGGTCAAGCCGACGATGGGCAGCAGCGCGCCCGCCAGAATCGGCGCAAGGACTCCGGGTCCCGCCTCGATCAGGGACATCATGCCGTTGGCTCTGCCTAATTGCGCCTTCGGTACCATCGTTGAAATGGCGGCGGAATAGGCGGGCCACTGAAACGCCATACCCAAACCATAAATGACGGATGCAAAATACAAATGCCAGAATTCGAGCATCCCCGCTGCCTGAAGGATCAAAATAATGATCGTGGCGATCCCCGCGCCCAGGTCGCTGACCATCATCATCAACTTGCGGTTGTGACGATCCACCAGCACGCCGGCGATGGGCGAGATCAACAGAAACGGAGTAATAAAAAAGACCTGCATCAAACCGAGCGCGGTGGCGCTTCCCGTCTCGGTGAACATGAAGATGGTCAGGGCGAACTGGCTCATCGCGCTGGCAAGCACGGAAACGATCTGTCCGAGCCAGACAATGGTGAACGCAAACATGCCTGTGGGGCGGTTCGATTGATTCATATTGTTCCTTTGGCGATGCAATTAAAAAATTGAACGACCCTTGCAGTGGGACCGGGAAAATGAAAAAACGGCGCAACTGCCTGCGCGTCTACTCCACGTAGATCTCAACGTGTTCGCCGTCAACTTCGTCGGTGACGTCAATGATCTTGCCGGTCACGCCGGAGCGCAAAGCCTCCATTACGTTGGACATGTCCACGCCTTCCACTTCGGGGGCAAAGTGCGCGCCAATCTTCAACCCAGCGTCAACGAGCGCGAGCGGGATCTGCACCGACGCCTTCGAGCGTCCCGTCCGCGTGTCAGTGACGCGGATGCGCAGCCATTTGGCGCCGCCTGGCATGCCCGGCGGTCGCGGCGAGGTTCGTTTTGCGCTCAAAGCCGCGAGCAGTTTCGTCCCCTCCTCCGCGCTGAGTTTTCCCTCCTCGATCATCTTCAGGATTTTCATTCGTTCTTCGACAGATGCCATAACGACCTCCTGTTCGTAATGTCAATCAAACTACAGCCGCCGCTGTTTCATCGGCTGCAAGCGTTTCTTCGGTTTTGGGAAGTTTGAATTTCAACCAGATCGGTACGATGGAAAGCAACAACACAGCCGCGGTTACTGTGAACGGGAACCGGGGACCGACGTTCTGCCACAACTGCGCGCCGATCCACGGAGCAGGCAGCGAGACCAATCCCAGGCTGGTGCCAAATAACCCGAACGCCGTGCCGCGCATGTGCGCCGGAACCGCCTTGCTGATGAGGGACTGATACGCCGGAGCGGAAATGCCAACACCCATGCCAGCCACTCCCCAACCCGCGTAATAAAGCCATTGATTCCTCTGCGGGATATTGACGAGGATCAACAACGCGCTTCCCATGAGGAACATGCCGGTCGCAATGCCGACGCGCTCGCCAGCCTTATCCGAAAGCCAGCCGCCCGGAATGGTGATCAACATCATGCAGACGCCAAAGACGGATGTGACCCAGCCGATCTGCTGAAGCGAAAGCCCGCCGAATTCCTGCATGTACACAGGGAAGAGATTCTCCGAAAGTTGAAAGGAAACGTCGCGAAAGCCATCCGTCAGCAAAATCCACGTCAACACGCCGCCCGAAACGATCATGCCGAACATCGCGCGCAAGTTGGTACTCAGGCTGGCGAACGAGAGTTTCTGATGCGCGGTGGCTCCGCCTTTCGCCGCCTCGCGCGCCATGCTCAACCGCATGATCATGGCGATGAAATAGAAAATACCGGCGATGAGCAGCATCAGTTTGAAACCATAAGAACCCGCCAGCCAGCCGCCCAACGGGGGACCGACGACAGATACGATCATGAAAATCGCCTGCGAAATGCCGAACACTTTGCCGCGATTTTCCTCGCTCGAATGTTCCGCGATGAACGCGTCGAAACTGGGTCCCACCAGCGCGCGCGCCACCGCCGACACCGCCACCGCCGCGAGGAGCCATTCCCATCTATCGGCGAGAATGAGCGGAATGAAACCAATCACCCCGAAAACACTGCCGATCGCAATGGCGCGCAATCTGCCCAGCGAATCGGACACCCAGCCGCCCAATATTTGCAGGAATAAAGGCACGATCTGAGCCAGCGTAAAGAACAAGCCGATCTGCGGAATGTTCGCGCCCAGGTCCTTGAGGTAAAGCGGCATGAACGCCTGGTACATGTTCCCGCCGACGTTCGCGAAGATCATCGCCGTCAGGAACAGGATCAACAACCCGCTTAGCAAGCGTTGTTTCTTGACTTCAGCCATTCACGCTCCATTAACCGATATAGACTTGCACGCGAGCGTCGTCGTCGTCCACATTGATCATCAAAGGCTCGTCGGATTCCCCGGTCGCGTGCATCATCTGAACGATGCCCTCCGCCGTTCTCCTGTTCACCCCTCTGATGTGGTGTCCGAAATTATCGAAGAACCACGCCACAAGCCCGAACGGCACGGGGAAACCAAGCGTAATGTTCCGGGGACCATCGCCCGGTTCGGCGTCGCGCCGGTCCACGTTGATGTAGATCCAGCGGGAGGAACGCCCGCCCGCGCCGAGCGCGATCAACAACACGCCGAGCATCAACGGCAGGATCATGCAGTAGAACCAGAAATTGGTCCCCGCGCTCTGCTGGATGGCGTAGATCGCCCACGCGCTCAACACAGTGACGAAGACGCCCGCCCACAATGGGATCAACGCAAAGCGGCGCGCCCGCGCCTTGATCTCATCGAACTCCGGCGCCTCGGTTCTCCTCGACCCGCTCGACGCATCGCGCTCAAAGCCGGGACCTGCTCCACTTTCAAGGACCTCCGCCTCCGCCGATTCATTCTCTTCATCCTCCGACAAAGCAGACATCAACCTTGCAGCTTCCTCCGCCGAGATCCTCCCCTCCTCCACCATTTGCAGGACCTTTTTGCGTTCCTCCGAAAACATCACTTGCCTCCTTCCAATGCCGACAGCAATTGTTCTGCCTGCTCCGCAGTGATCTTCTTTTCGGCAAGCATCTTCAGGATCGCCAAACGTTCCTCCTCCGAAACAGGCTCGGATGAGGCGGGAGGTGTCGGCGGCTTGGGCGCCCCCTGGGGATCCCAATTCCAACGACCAACCACAAATCCGCTTTTAGGGTGGCGCGCGTGACGTGCGGCATGACGCTCCGCGCGCCGTACCGCTTCCTCTGCGCGTTTGGTCGCGCGGCGGGTCGCTTCCTCCACCTGCCTAGAAATGCGGTCGCCGAAGCCGGACCAGTCGAAATTTATCCCTGCGAAGTTACCGAATTCCTCCGCAAACTCGCCCGCATCCTCCCGGCTGCTCACGCGCACGTCCCCGCCCGCGCTCAGGGAGATCTTCGCGGAACCATTCCCGAGCACAACGACACGTTCGGTCGCGTCCTCATCGGGGTCTACGCCGGGCAGGTCAACGTCAATCCTATCACCCTGCATGACAAGGGTCACGTTCGCCTCCGGAGGAATCACGAGCAAAATATCGTCCCCGGCGGTGACCGAGTACTCACCGTCAACCCTGGGATCAAGATACACGATCACGTCCTCCCCCACGTTGACCTTGACATCCCCTTTCGCGCCGCGCAAGGCAAGATCGTTCCCCACCGAATCAATAGCGATGTTCCCCTCCACGTCCCGGATGGAAACATCTCCGCCCGCGTTCCTCACGTGAATATCACCCTTCGCGTTCCGCAGGCTAAAGTCTGCGCCGATCGCGCCGATCGTCAACGACCCCGCATCGCGAATGGAAAGATCGCCGCCGATCTCCCCCAGGTCAATGTTCCCCTGCACACCGCGAATGGATGCGTCGCCGCCTATGCTGGCAAACTCGAACGCGGCGCCTTTGGGAACGCGCAAAGCGAGATCCCCGCCGCAGGAAAGCGAGACAAGTTCATCGGCCTGCGTGAAGCGCACTTCATCTTCATCGCCCTTGATCAAAATATCGCCGTCCCAGCCGACCACGCTGAGGTCGCCGCCAACGACATCCACCGTGATCTTCGGGGTTTTCCCAGCCGAAATCATCCTCGACATGATTACCTCTCCTCTCCGCGCAAGATGCGCATGGCTTCGTCCGGCGAGATGCGTCCCGCCTCGAGATCTTCGAGCACGCTATTCCGCCTCTCAGCGCTGATCTCCAACGGTTCGTCCTTGCCGGGTTCATAGCCTAGGGCTCGGATCACTTCATGTAAACGGTTTCTAATCGTCGGGTAGGAAAGACCGAGTTCCTGCTCCATGCGATTGATCTTACCCTCGCATCGCACGAAGGTCACAATGAAATCAAGATGTTCGGCGGTCAAATGGGCAAAGGGACCGCCGATAAAACTCCCCTCGATGGTTGTATCGCAGGATGGGCAATGGAGCCGGGTCACTTCCAACTCCGAACTGCAAACCGGACAACGCGCAGGTGCGGCATACATGAGGTATCCTCCAAAATAACGTGTGGAAGCCTTATAATAATCAGCGCTTCAGGCTAATGAACCTTGGAACAACCTTCCATAACGTCAGTTCGGGATTAAGGAGGTGCAGGCGCATTTTGTACGCGGATAACACGGAGCAGACGGAAACTTCCGTGGGCAACATGGAAGGATTCGGCGTTGTCCGCATCCCTAAAAGACCCATCCCGAACTCAGGTTCCTTTACATCAATATTCGCCAGACGAACCACACCATAGTCATACTCCTTGAACTTTCCAAGTGATCATTTCGGACTCTTACAAGATTATAGCCGGAACATTGATTTTGTCAAGAAGAAGTAAAGAATATTTAACCAATTTAATATATTTCTTGATAATTCTAAAAGAGTTCCTAATAATAATTTCCCAAAAAATTTCTCCATCCTTCGAGGCAAAAGTGATCCGCTCCCTTTACTTCGCTCCCGGAAAGCCTATACGCATGGACGTTCCGCCCCGTGACTTCCCCATACTTCTGCGTAACAAACGCGGACTTCTCTGGGCGGATTTCACAAGTGAACCGCCTGAAACCTGTCTCCCCATCCTCCAGGATTTTGGCTTTCACCCGCTCGCCATTGACGACGCCCTGCAAGAGACCCACGCGCCCAAGTTGGACGACTGGGGAACCTACCTGTACATCGTCCTCAATTACATGGCGGTAACGGAAAACGGGGGCAACTGGGAATCCGAGATTGACGAATTGGATATCTTCCTTGGACAAAACTACATTGTCACCCATCACGACCATCCCCTCCCAGCCCTGGAGGAAACCTGGGCGTCCTGCAACCGCGATCCCCGCCTCCTTCACGACGGAGCCGATCACCTGCTCTATAAGATCGTGGACCGACTCGTCGAAGGATACATGCCCACCGTGGAAAAGATTGACGACGCCATTGATCAGATCGAGGACCAGGTCTTCGACCGGCCCTCGCCTCAGACTCTCGAGAGGCTGTTCGCCCTAAAACGCGTTCTCCTGGCTATGAGTCGGATCCTGCTCCCCCAGCGCGAGGTGATGAACAAACTCGCCCGCGACGATTACCGCGTCATTGACCCGAAGGATCGTATCTTCTTTCGCGACATCTACGACCACCTCGTCCGCCTCCATGACCTGAACGAAAGCCTGCGCGACCTCGTCGGCGGCGCGCTGGATACATACCTGTCCGTCATCAACAACCGCATGAACGACATCATGAAGACGCTGACCATCATTACAACCCTGTTTATGCCCATTACCTTCATTACCGGCTTTTTTGGCATGAATTTTTTCGAACCCGTGGCGAATCTACTTGGCTGGACAACGCGCCAGATTTTCTCGATAACTGTTTCCATCATGCTCCTCTTTCCCATTGGCATGTACCTGTGGATGCGCCGCCGCACGTGGATCTAGCACGAAAATTCCGCTTTCCACAGGCTTGACACAGAACAGGCGTTCGGTTATCATTCATAGCACAAATGAGCGAAGAATGCTCGTCGCTAGCCAATGGCATTGGCAGGAGGCTGTTATGATGATGATGGTACGCAAAAGCAAAGGGATAACCGACAAGCACATCAAGGTACTGGAGTTTGTAAACGAATACCAGAACCGGTTCGGGCGCCCCCCCTCGATCCGCGAGATTGGCGAAAAGGTCAAGATCTCCTCGACGTCCGTCGTTAATTACTATCTCGAACAACTCGAAAAAATGGGGTATCTCGAACGTGACAACCGCGTTTCGCGCGGCATGAGGCTGACAGGCAAAGTCAACCAAATCGTACAGGCTGGCAACATGCTCCGCGTCCCGATCCTGGGTCCAATTGCGGCAGGCGAGCCCCTTCCTGAACTTCAACCCGGCGTCAGTTATATGACCGACAGCGAAGCGGAGGCTGTGGATATCGCCCGCAGTCTCCTCCCCCCCAAGGAGAAAGGCGACAACCTTTACGCTCTCGAAGTAAAAGGGAACTCCATGATTGACGCCATGATCAACGATGGTGACATCGTCGTTATGAAGCCCGCCACAGAGGCACGGAATGGCGAGATGGTGGCTGTCTGGCTCCCGAGCGATAACGAAGCCACCCTGAAGTATTTCTTCAAGGAAAAGGACCGCTATCGCCTCCAGCCCGCCAACCCGACCTTGAAACCCATCTACATCAAAAAGACCGAACCCCTCGAGATCAAAGGCAAAGTGGTCATGGTCATCCGCAAAATGGACAAGCCGTTGGCGGCGTAACCATCAACGACGGCGACGCATGGCAATCAAAAAGACGCTCCTTTCGGAGCGTCTTTTTGATCTTGGAACGTCGTCTTATTCGAGCGCAACGGTCGCGCCGGCTTCTTCCAGTTTCTTCTTGGCTTCGTTCGCGGCATCCTTGCCAACGCCGGTCAAAACCTTGGAACCGGCGGTCTCAGCCATGGTCTTGGCTTCGCCAAGACCGAGGCTGGTCAACTGGCGGATAACCTTGATGACGTCAATCTTCTTGGCGCCGGCATCCTTGATGACCACATCGAACTCGGTCTTCTCTTCAACGGGTTCAGCAGCCGCGGCGCCGACGGGCATCGCAGCCATCGCAACGGGCGCGGCGGCGGAAACGCCCCACTTTTCTTCCAGTTTCTTCACCAAATCAGCCGCTTCGAGGACGGAAAGTGTGGAAAGTTCTTCCACGAGTTTTTCGAGTTTTTCAGACATTGCTTGTTCACTCCATTTTTCAAGAGATGGGTTTATAGTAGTTGCGTAATATCAAGCCGATCACGCCGCGGCGGGGGCTTTTTCTGCGAAAGCCTTGATGACAGCCGCCAAACCGCGCGCCGGTTCGGCAATCGTGCGGACCAGTTTGCCGGCAGGCGCCTGCAGAACGCCCAGCAACTGAGCGCGGACGACCGGTAAAGGCGGCATTTCAGCCAGGGCTTTAACCTGCATCGCGCTCAACACCTGCCCGCCCATGAATCCGCCTTTTACCTTGACGAATTCATTGCCTTTCGCGGCGTCGCTCAACGCTTTTGCCGTGGAAGCCGGGTCGGAGAACGCGAACGAGACAGCCGTGCTCTGGACAAGGAAATCCGGCGGCAGGTTCATTCCATTATCGGCGAACGCGCGGCGCGCAAGCGTGTTTTTCAGGATGTGGAATTCACCGCCGGATTCGCGGACCTTGGCACGAATGTTATCCAGGTCCTTCATTTTCAGGCCGGTATATTCCACAAGGATCACAGCCTGGCTTTTCGTCAGCCAATCGGAATACGCCGCCAGAATTTCCTCTTTGCGTTCTTTCGTAATTGCCAAAGGGTATCACCTCCTTTCATAAAAAAGTCTTTGCCACTTTGCAGGCAAAGACTTCCGGCAAATCCCATTGGGTTTTTGCTTGTCGTCTCCACCTGAGCAGGAAATTAAGTGGCGCCTCACGGACGAATGGAGCGACGGTCTTTCGCTCGCATCGCAACCGGACGCCACACCCGCCGTCATTGGCGAAGTGGCTTATCAGGATATCGGGCTGTATTTTACCCGGTCACCTCGAGTTTATGGGTTTCCGCAGGGTTGACCTTGATGCCGGGACCCATGGTGGTCGTGAGCGTGATGCGCTTGATGTAATCGCCTTTTGCGCCTGCGGGACGGGCTTTATGAACAGCATTCATCAACGCTGCAAAGTTGTCCATGAGCTGGTCTTCGCTGAACGAGACCTTACCCACCGAAACGTGAATGTTCGCCGTCTTGTCGAGGCGGAACTCGACGCGGCCCGCCTTTGCCTCCTTGATGGCACGCGGCAAATCGTCCGCGCTGACGACAGTGCCAGCCTTAGGGTTCGGCATGAGACCGCGCGGACCGAGAACGCGTCCCAGGCGTCCCACCCTGCCCATTGCATCAGGCGTGGCAATCGCAACGTCGAAATCGAGCATGCCTCCTTCGATCTTCTTCAAGGTTTCATCGTCGTCGGCAACCATGTCGGCGCCAGCCGAGCGCGCCGCCGCTGCGCCTTCGCCCTGGGCAAAAACAAGCACGCGGATGGTCTTGCCCAACCCATGCGGCAGGACCACAACATCGCGCACCTGTTGGTCCGCCTGACGGGGATCAAGGGCGGTGCGCATGTGAACTTCCACTGTTGCATCGAACCTGGTGATGCTCGTTTCCTTCGCAAGAGCGATCGCTTCGCGGACGGAATATTCCTTTTCCAAATCCACTTTAGCCAGAGCGGCTCTGTATTTTTTTCCGTGTTTAGTCATTGTATCCTCCGTGGTGCAAGCGTGGCGCTCCGGGCGCCACTCCCACAAAATCAGTCCACGATCGTGATGCCCATCGAGCGGGCAGTACCTTCGACCTGTTTGACCGCGCCCTCGAGATCAATCGCGTTCAGGTCTTTCATCTTCAACTCGGCGATCTCCTTTACCTGCGCCCGCGTCACCTTGCCGACCTTTTCCTTGTTCGGCACACTGGAACCTTTTTCGACCTTTGCGGCTTTGCGAAGCAGAACGGATGCGGGAGGCGTCTTCAACACAAACGTAAAAGAACCGTCGGTATAAACCGTGATCTCGGCGGGAATCACCTCGCCCGGTTTGTTCGACGTACGCGCGTTGTACTCCTTGCAGAATGCCATGATGTTGATGCCATGGCCCGCCAGCGCCGGCCCCACCGGGGGCGCCGGGTTGGCTTTTCCAGCCTCGAGCTGGAGACGAACAATTGCCTTTAACTTCTTTGCCATATTTACTCCTTTGTGGTCTTAGCGGGCGATTTGCGGGACGCCCTCCCACCAAATCAGTGATCGGCCGGCAGCGGACGCTCATTGGTCGCTGGCAACCGATTACTGCTAACTGGTCCTAAGCCTTCTCCACTTGCAGAAAATCCAGTTCCACAGGTGTTTCGCGACCAAAGAACGATACGTTCACGCGGACCTTCGTGCGTTCCATGTCAATTTCAGCCACAACGCCACGAAAGTCATTGAATGGACCGTCAATGATGCGGACGCGTTCGCCGACCTTGTACGTCACCTTGACGGTTGGCGCATCGGCTTCCATGCGTTTGATGATCTGGGCGACCTCTTCGGGACGGAGAGGCGTGGGGGTGTTTCCCATGCCCACAAAGCCGGTCACGCCGGGGGTGTTACGCACCACATACCACGACTCTTCCGTCAGGTACATATTGACAAGCACGTAGCCCGGGAAGATGTGCCGTTCCACGGAACGTCGTTTCCCGTCCTTGACTTCGATCTCCTCTTGCGTGGGGATGACGACGTCGAAGATCTTGTCCTTCATGCCCATCGTCTCGATTCGTTGCTCGAGGTTGTGGCGAACCTTGTTCTCGTAACCTGAATAACAATGGATCACGTACCAAGCGGGACCTTCCATCTCGGAAGCCGGGGAGGGCTCCGGGGAGGTTGAGGCTTCGGGAGCAGGAACAGGCTCAGGATTGCCTTGATCCGCCGCGTCCGATGCAGATTCGGATATTTGGGATTCATCCACAGGAACGCTTAAAGGCCCGAACGCTTCCGATGAAGTCGTTTCATCAGACGCCGTTGACGGAGACTCGATCGGTTCGCCCACGGTCTCCCGAACCATTTCTTCCGGTTCGCGTTCGGGCTGGTCTTGCGATTCCTGTAACGCCATTCTGCCTCGAATCCTTGATCTGCCGCTTAACCGAGCAACAATCCCAACAAGCCACGCGCGGCGGCGTCGGTCATTCCCAGAATGAAGCCGACGACGATCATTACCACAATGACGAGTCCCGTCAGTTGCAGGGCTTCCCGCCGCGTGGGCCAGGATACTTTTCGCAGTTCGCCAATCGTTTCGCGGAAATACGCCTGAATTGGATTGGACTTTTTGCTTTTTGCCTTCTCAGCCAAGATCGCGCTCCTTGTTATTGCATGTCTTTCTTGCCGCTAAAATGCCGCCTTTCGCAAAGCGGCACAAGCGGGTACAGGCAGGCCAGGCAGGACTTGAACCCACAACCGCTCGTTTTGGAGACGAGTGCTCTACCAATTGAGCTACTGGCCTAGGTAGTCTGATGGTCTTATAGTCTTATAGATTTATAGGCACATTAACCATGTCGCTAAGCGGCTATCAGACCATGTGACTACTTCGTTTCGCGATGCACGGTATGTTTGCGGCAGCGCGGACAATATTTATTGAACTCGAGACGGTTCGGATCGTTACGACGATTCTTTTCGGTCGTGTAATTGCGTTCTTTGCAGTCGTTACATTGAAGCGTGATGACGGGTCGAACGTCCTTCTTCTTGGATGCCATACGAACTTACCAACTTTCTCTTATTCAATGATTTTGGTGACGACGCCCGCGCCGACGGTCAGACCGCCTTCACGGATGGCGAACTTCGAGCCTTGCTCCAACGCCACCGGCACGATCAACTCCACCGTCAGGTTGACGTTGTCCCCGGGCATCACCATCTCCACTCCCTCCGGCAGGGTGATG
>JABWAU010000118.1 GCA_013360875.1 Anaerolineales bacterium
CAAAATCAACGGGAATAATACGAGATAGACGCCGAACTTTTGAAGGGCTTGAACAATTTGTGTCACCAGATCAACATTTCCATATGCCTGCGCTGCATAACCGGCATTGATCAACACCTCGGACTCGTCCACCCCCTGGGAAATAAGTATCAACTTAAATCCATACCATGACAGGGGTATGAGGCTGGCAAATATTCCCCAGATCACTATATTCCGCAAGGCTGTTGGACTTACCCTTTCTCTGTAATTTGACCGCAACAGAAATATATAAGTCAGAAGAAGATAGATCGGGAATATGTACACGCCAGCCTGCTTTGTCACAGCCGCGCCTGCCGCGAAGAAAATGCCCATGATCCACAGTATGCGCCGCTCCGATTCCACGTTTATTGCCTGTGCCCTGAGGATCGTATGCAACGACAACAACGCAAAGAAAGCCGCGGCGGTATCAACGTATCCGTTGCTAATTCCCTCGCCGATGAATTTTACGATTAACGCACGCAAGAGGACGATTGCCGCAAAATAACCAGGTTGTCGAAATGTAATTCCCAGATCGAAAAGTTGAATGAAAATGCCGATTACAAATAGCGACATAAGGGACTTTGCAAACAATTGTATGGACGAATCGCCGATAAACGCGTATGTGAGTGACCAGTTGGTCGGCATAAGTTGCGGATAGAATCGGCTGTCCAATGGAATTCCGCCACCATACCATACCTCTGCCCAACGGTTCCACGAATATACGGTATCCCATCCTTCGAAAACGGTGCCGAGGTTGTCGCGAAAGATCCCCCAGGACCACCATATTCGGTCAAGGGCAAATACAAGCGAAACCAACGTAAATAACAGAAAAACGTAATGAACCGCTTTTTGGGATCGAGGAAGATCTTCATCCAGGGTAGGAAAAAGCCCCGTCAGTGCTGAAGCGCTGCGGATCCACAGATCCCGGAAAACGTTAAACAACGGCTTGCGCAAATCCTCCCGGTACAGCCACGTCGCCAAAATCATCTGAATTGCGAAAAGTACCAGGATAACAGGACGAGAGTACAGATTAAGCGCCGCAAGCAGGAAAACCGCGCAATAATTGAGCAAGAGACTCAGCGCAAAGGTGTAAACGAATCCCTGCCAGAAAGTGCCCCGAAAACGTACAAGGCGCAACAAAATCAACCCGGGCAACAAGATTATTTGTACCAGGGAAAAAACTCCTAAAATCAACATTCCTGCACTCCTGATTACCTAATGTTCCTCTCAATGTATGGACGATTCTTTTCAACCCACAAGGGCGACTCGATCCCGGTTGCACTTGGATGCTATTTCCCCAACCTCCCCCGCTCCTCCTCGATGACACTCTCGTCCAACTTCTTGAACAGCGGAGCGGGCTGATTCAATTTCTGCCCCGGCTTCAATTCGCTGGGTTTCCAATTGGACAAATTGGAAATTTGTCCTACGCGGTAGCGCAAAACCTTGTGCGTCCCCAGAGCATCGGTCGCGTCTTCGATATATTGCCCTCCGAAGAGCGGGTTTTCGTAGCCGAAGAATCCGTGCAGGCGCTCGGAGGTGAACGGCAGGAAAGGGGAGAAGATGATCTTCAACGAGTCAATCGCCTTCAATGCGGTGTAGATGGTCTTGGCGGCGGAGTCCTTGTCTGTTTTCACGGCAGACCAGGGCGCCTGCACGTCGAGGTATTGGTTGACGGCGGTGGCGAGTTTCATCGCCTCGCCCAACGCGGAGCGCAGGCGCACGGCTTCAAGTTCCGCACCTACGGTGGAGAATCCGTTTTCGATAACGGCGAGCAGGCTCAGGTCGGAGTCGCGAAGCGAGGCGGGGCTGACATCCGGGACGTATCCATCCCAATGTTTGTATGCAAATGACAGCACACGGTTTGCAAGGTTGCCCCACGTCGCCACCAGTTCGTTGTTGTTGCGCGCAACGAACTCAGCCCAATCCCAATCGCTGTCTTTGCTTTCGGGCATGTTGACCGTCAGGTAATAGCGGATGGCGTCGGGGTCGTAACGGGTGAGCGCATCGCGTCCCCACACCGCCCAGTTGCGCGAGCCGCTGATCTTCTTGCCTTCGAGATTCATGAACTGATTCGCAGGCACGTCATACGGAAGCGTGAGGGGTTTTTCATCCCCGGCAAAGATTTTCAGGAACGCGCTTCCCGCGCCCATCAACTGCGCGGGCCACCACGCGGCGTGAAAGAAGATGTTGTCCTTGCCGATGAAATAGAACTGCTTCGCATCGGGATTGACCCACCACCCGCGCCACGCCTCTTTATCACCCGACAACTGACTCTGCTCGATGGCGGCGGAGAGATACCCGATGACCGCCTCGAACCAGACGTAGATGCGTTTGCCTGCCTCGGTCCAGCCTGCGACGGGGATGTCCACGCCCCAATCGAGATCGCGCGTGATGGGACGCGGCTTGAGTCCCTCGCTTTCGATCTTGCGCAGCGACTCGCCGATGACCGTATCGCGCCAGTAACCTTGACGCGCGCGCAGAAACTCCTTGACGTTTGGTTCGAGTTTGGAGAGGTCGAGGTAAAAATGCTCGGTCTCGCGCAGTTCGAGCGCGCCGCCGTCCTTCGAGCGCGGGTTGATCAATTTCTCGGGCTCCAGCACATTGCCGCAATTGTCGCATTGATCGGAGCGCGCGCCCTCGTAACCGCAGATGTAACACGTCCCCTCCACGTAGCGGTCGGGCAGGAAACGCCTGGAGGAGGGCGAGTACCACTGCATGGACTTGTCGGTGTAGAGAAAGCCATTCTCCTTCAACGCGAGAAAGATGGCTTGCGTCACCTTGAAATGATTCTCGGTGTGCGTAGTGGTGAACAGGTCGTAGGTGATTCCATAACCTTGAAACAATTCGAGAAAGCCGTCGTGATAACGTTTATACACTTCCTCGACGGGTTTGCCCTCCTTGTCCGCCGCGAGCGTGACCGGCGTGCCGTGCGAGTCCGTGCCGCTGACCATGAGGACGTTGTTTCCTTTCAGGCGGTGATAGCGCGCCACAATGTCACCGGGCAGGTGCGAGCCGGTGATGTTGCCCACGTGAATTTCGGCGTTGGCGTAGGGCCAGGCAATGGCGATGAGGATGTTTTCAGGCATTCGTGCCTCCGTTTTCATATGTCGTTGCGAGGAGGAGCAGAGCGCAATCTCCTCATAAATAGGAGAATGCTTCGGGCTGTGGTTTCGATATGCCGCCTTGCGGCTATTCAACCAACTGCCCTCGCAATGACATGGCGAGTACAAACAAAAAGGCTGTCCGCGGAATGGACAGCCCGTTGATCCAGAGAGGATGAACTAACGTGCCTTCCACTCGGCGCGGCAGAACGACTCCATTCGCATGGACATTGTCTTTGTCGCCATCGGGAAGACGGATTTGAACTGCATGGGCGCAATTTTACAACAAATCCTTGAGTTTTGCGAAGGGTGAATCATCTTCCAGCAGGCGATGCCCGCAATCCCGCACGTTCAAGTCCTGCCCACATTCGGGGCAAAGACCCCTGCAATCGGGTTTGCATAACGCCTTGATCGGGACCTCGAGCAGGGCATACTCGCGCAACAGCGGCGCAAGATCAATCTGACCGCTCTCCGGCATGAGCAAGCCAGATTCGCTCATACCCTTTTTCGTGAAGGCATACAACTCGAGCATGGTCCACTTGAGCGAATACTCGAACTCTTTCAGGCATCGGACACATTCCAGCGTCGTATTTCCCGAAAACTCCCCCTGCACCACCAGTCCCTGTTGTGTGCGGTCAATCGTGACCGCGCCTTCGAAGCGTTCCAACGTCAGGTCGCCGCCGAGGACCGCCTTTTTGAATTCCAGCGGAATTTTGTGACTATATCCGATTTCCTCGTGGACGATGAAACCGACATTCAGGCGGAATGGTTTGCGTGGGTTTGACATGATGATTCGTATTTTGGAGCCAGCCTGCCCGCTGGCGATGCGCCGCGGGAGCAAGTTCCCCGACTCCAAACTATATCCTTCTATCCACAATGAACTTCGCCAGATTTTCCAACGCCTCCCTCTCAGGGACGGCTGGCGCGTCTTCCAAAGACTTGAGCGCGCGGTTGACGGCTTCCCGCGCCTCGTCCATCGCCTGGCGGATCGCCTGGCTTTGGCGGATGTTGTCCACAAGCCTTTGTACGCGTTCTGTATCCTTCCAGCCGCCTTCGGGCAGGGACAATACATCCTCGTCGCGAGGAAACGCCTCCGCAAAATAAATAGCGGGCAGAGTGACCAGTCCGTTCAACAGGTCCGAGCCGATGGGCTTTCCCACAGCAGATTGGTCGCCGGTGAAATCCAGAATATCATCCACGATCTGGAACGCCATGCCCACTTCATAGCCGAAGACCTTCATCGAGCCGCGTACATCCTCATCCTCGGTTGCCACCATCGCCGCTGCCAGCGCGGACATTTCAAAGAGTGAGGCGGTCTTGGCGTAGATACGCTCATAGTAATTGTTCCGTTCGATCACGCCGCGCGCCGAGAACATCTGGGTCAATTCGCCGTTGACGATGGTCGCCAGGGTCTCGGCAAAGAGCTTCATCAGAGGCAGGTAGTCGGTTTCTGCGGCGAGGCGGGCGGCGCGCGCAAAGAGGAAGTCCCCGGTCAGGACGGTCGCGGCGGGCGACCAGCGCGCGTTCAGGGTGGGCATCCCCCGGCGGAGGAGCGCGCCGTCAATCAGGTCGTCGTGGACGAGCGTTGCGGTGTGGAGCAGCTCCACGGAGGCGCCGAGGGTGATGAGTTTCTCCTCGGGCGCGCCAAGCATGTTTCCGACGAGCAAGCCCAGGGTGGGTCTGATGCGTTTTCCTCCCGCAGAAAGAAGGTGTTCCAGCGCGGAACGCAAATCGGGATGGTGCTCCTCGCCCGCCTGTTCCCGAATCCTTTGTTCGACGAATCTAAGTTGGTCCTGTACCGATGTGAAAAAAGTAACCGTGCTCAAACGTCAGCCTCCCCAACCGAACAAGCGGTTCGCGTTGTCACTAGTAATTTTGGCGACCTGTTCGAGGGTTGTGTTGTGAATTTCTGCAATTTTATCAGCAATATGCGTTACAAAGGATGGTTCGTTACGCCTGCCCCGGTGCGGGACGGGGGTGAGGAATGGGGCGTCGGTTTCGATGAGAATTTTTTCGAGCGGCAATCGTCGGATGATTTGACGCTTCTCTTCCGCGTTTTTGTACGTGACGGGTCCGGTCACGCCGATATGGAAATTGCGCGCGATCGCCTTTTGCGCGGTTTCAAGGTTCCCGTTGAAGGAATGCAATACGCCGGGCTTCTTTGCGAGCGGGTGGTTTTGCGCCTGCAATTCGTTCTGCCATTCCGTGAGGATCGCGAGCAGGTCAGCCGATGCCTGCCCAAACCACGCGTCGTTCTCCTCGCGCATGTGGATGACGACCGGCAGATTCGCTTCTTGCGCGAGGCGGAGTTGTCGTTTCAACGCCTCGCGTTGCCGCGCCTGTTTTTCGGGTTCTTTAACCCAGTAGTAATCGAGCCCGATCTCGCCGATGGCAACGAGTTTGCCTCTTCTCCCGGTGAGAAAGGATGGGGGATGAGGGAGGGTTAACGCCCGCAGATTTTCAATTGTCGTCTCATCCCATCCATCCAAATTCGTAGGATGAAAGCCGACCGCCGCGAAGAGAATCGGATGCGTCCCTGCCAATTGGATGACCGCCCTGCTCGATTCCAGGTCGAGCGCGGGGACGAGGATCCTTTCAACGCCCGCCTCCAGCGCGCGCTGAATCACCGCGTCGCGGTCTTCATCGAACTTGTTGAAATCAAGGTGACAGTGGGTGTCGGTGAGTTTCACGCATCAAGTGTCATGTATCAAGCGTCAGGCGTCAAGTCCCTGCATTATGCGAGGAAGTGTCTGAAAAGACAGATCCTAAAGGTTTTTACCGCAAACCAGATGCAAATTTTGCAACAGAATTCTCGTTTAGCCGACCAATTTGAAACCAAAGGAAACCATTAAAGGTTGAGCGGACGTTACACCTGCCCTGGCGGGCGGTGCCAGGGGAGAACGTCCGCCTCTGCCGAAGCGTACCCGACGCTCTCTAGCGTCGGACTTTGCGCTGTAACACTAGGGTCTTTTCCGAAAGTTTTCAGACACTCTCTGACACCTGATGCTGGAACACTTGAAGCCTTATTGGATGCCGGCAACTTTCAACCCGTCTTCCAGAATCGCCTTTACCTTGTCCTCGCGCGTGGTCTCGCAATAGATGCGCATGATGGGTTCCGTCCCGCTGAAACGGATCAATAGCCAGCCGCCGTCCTCGAGTTTGAACTGGAAGCCGTCCACGGTCACAAGTTCGGTCACTTTCAATCCGCCGAGCGTTTCGGGCTTTGCGTCGAGGATCATTTTTTCGCGGGTCCGGCGGTCACCGCTGAAGGGGGTGTCCACGCGGTCGTAATAATGTTCGCCCACCTTGTCGAATAGCATCTTCAAGAGTTCGGTGGGTTTTTTGCCGGTGCGGACCATGAAATCGAGAAAGTATAAATTCGCCAGGATCCCATCGCGTTCCGGCACGTTGCCGCGAAAGGCGTACCCGCCGCTCTCCTCGCCGCCGATGAGCGCGTTCGTTTCAATCATTTTGGGCGCGACGTATTTGAATCCCACGCCGGTTTCGTGGACGGGGACGTTGTAGAGTTTGCCGAGTTTGTTGAGCATGGTGGTCGTCGAAAGCGTCTTGACGATGTCGCCGCGTTCGCCGCGCGCTTCCAGCAGGTAGAGCGCGAGCAGCGCGTACACGCGTAATTGATTGATGAACTCCCCGTTCTCGTCGCCGATGCCGCAGCGATCCGCGTCGCCGTCGGTGACGAGCAGAACGTCAGCCTTGTTTTCGACCGTTGCCCTAAGTCCCACGTCAATGTTCGGGCGGATGGGTTCGGGGCGTATCATTTCGGGGAAGGAGGGATTTCGTTCGTTATGAATCTCGATGATCCTGGTCCTGCCGCCGCCGAGCAGTTTCGTGAACCAACCCGCGCCGTTACCCCACATGGCGTCCACCACTACAGTAAAGCCCGCGTCCCTGATCTTTTGAATATCCACCAGTTGTTGGATATGTTCCATGTACGCCTCGGACGCGTCGAAGTAGACGATCTTTTTATCGCGCAGGGCGTCCTTGAGCTTCATCCGCTTCGCTTCCTGGACCGAGTCCGGAATCAGCGCTTCGATCCTTGCCAACCCTTCGGGGTATATCGCCCCGCCAAGCGAATCGCGGACCTTGAAGCCGTTATCGGTGGGCGGATTGTGAGAGGCGGTGATGTTGACCGCCCCGCAAGCGCTTTTATCCACCACCGCGTACGAGATGACCGGCGTTGGCGTCGCGCCGTCGGTAAGAAATACGTTCAAGCCGTTGGCGGCAAGCACCTCGGCGACTGCCGCGGCGAAATTCTCCGATTGAAAGCGCTTATCGTGACCGACGACGACCCATCTGCCGGCAAAGCCCTGTTCGAGCAGGTAGGATGCAAATCCTTGCGCCGCACGGCGGACGTTGTCGAAGGTGTAATCTTCAGCAATCTCACCGCGCCACCCGTCCGTGCCGAATTTGATCTTGTACGTCATAGCGCAACTCCCTTTGAGATGTGATGCGGCGATTATAACATCCGAAAAAAGAGGAACTCCGGGGGGTTCTCCCGGAGTTCCTGAAGTCACTCTTCTTCCGTCAACCATTGTTTGGCTGCTTCTTCGTCGTCGAAATACTTGAGCGGTTGACCTGTCAGCGATGTGAGCAGGTCGGCAAGTTTTCGTTTGACGCCCACTACGCCCAACACAGCCGTCCGGCGGACGTGATCTTTTGTCGCGGCGGAGGCGGCATTCATGGCGGGGAGCAGGTCGCTTCCCACGTTCGTATCGCGCATATCGGTCAGCACAAGCACCGAGTTTTTGGGATGCGATTTGACGATCTTCTGCACCTCGTCCAGTTCCACTTTGACGGCGGCGGAGTTGAAGAACAATCTCGAAAAATCTTGGTAGAAGATTTGTTTACCTTTGTATTCGATCCATTTTGAGCGCATGGATTCCTCCTATTTTCTATTGTCATCTTCACGAAAGCGCGTATTTGGCGGTCTCTACCGCCAGATTTTCGCCAGAGAGCGAAAGTTACGCGGCGTTTTCGCGATCTACTGATTGTCGTTGCGCAGGGCAATCCCGGTGGCGATGGCACCAGCCAGTTCCCATACTGCCACACCGATAAAGCGGACGGGCGCGAGATCCGTGATCACGGAAACGGTGAATACGACAAATGTGACGCATCGAAAGGGGACTGTCCATTTGTAGAATTGTTTCAAATCGTTCAATGAGGCGAGTACGTAGTACGCGCCAATGTTGAACGACGCCATTGCGGAGGCGACCATAAAAACGAGGGTGTGATCCCCTGCGCCGCGCGCCGCGCGGTCCAGCACATCGAAGCCGAGGAGGGATAAAAGCAGTTCGGGGCGGATCAAGCCCAAAAGTCCGAGGAGGAGCGCAAGGACGCCGAAGATGAAGATCGTCCAGCCAGAGGCGTCCCTGATCTTGAGGTTTGTCGTCACGTGTGGTCTCCTTTGCTCGAAAATTATACTTACTGAATTCGGGGCGAGTCTCGACAAATTTGTTTGGCTCGCCTATACTACATCTTATTCTATCGCGAGGCGTATATGACCAAGTATCTCGTCGTGGTGGCAGGCAATATCGGGGTAGGGAAAACGTCGTTGACCGAGCGCATCGGTTCGCGCCTGGGGTGGTGGACGGGTTACGAATCGGTGTCGGACAACCCCTATCTCGCGGATTTTTACGGCGACATGCGCGCCTGGTCGTTCCATTTGCAGATCTTTTTTTTGGGGCATCGCGCCGAACAATACCTGGAGGCGGCGCGCGATCCGCGCCCGGCGATCCTGGATCGAAGCATCTTCGAGGATTTTTACATTTTTGCGCGCGCGCTGCATCACATGGGCGACCTGGCTGAACGGGATTATCTTGCCTATCGCCGGTTGTTCGAGATCGTGGTGCAGGGACTTCCGCGCCCGAATCTCTTGATCTATCTCAAGGCGCCGGTGAACGTTTTGATGGATCGGATTCGGCGCCGCGCCCGCAACATCGAAACCGGCATCACGCCCGACTATTTATCCCTGCTCGATTCTTTCTACGACGAGTGGCTGGGCGCGTTCGACCAATGCCCCGTCCTCACGATCCGCACCGACGATCTCGATTACGTACACCAGCAAAAACATTTGGAGACGGTTGTGGGGCGCGTCCAGGATAAACTGGCCGGCAAGGAAGTGGTGGAGTTCTAACCGCCCGTCCTGTCGTTTTGTGACGTAACGCCGGTTCTTCGTGTAAAATAGCCAAGTTCGCCGCCTCCCTGGAAAAAATCATGTCAACGAACCTGCTCGCTCAAATTCCCTTTTTTACGGATCTTCCTTCGGACGAACTGGATCGTTTGCTCTCCGAATTGAACGTCGTCAATCTGCAGCCCGGTGAGATCCTGTTTCGCGAGGGGGAGCCGGGGGAGCATTTGTACATTGTCGTGAAGGGCGAACTCGAGATCCTGATGGCGCCGAACACGAGCAATGAACTGGTGCTAAACGTTCTTCACGAGGGAGAATACGTCGGGGAGATGAGTCTTATTCAGCCGGAAGGGCATCGTTCCACCAGTGCGCGCGCCCTGGGCGAGGTGGTGCTGTTGAGCATGAGTCGGAATCAGTTCAAGGGGCTTTTGCAGCGCCATCCGGAACTGGCAAAGCCCATGATCAGCGTGTTGAGCCAGCGCCTGGTCAATACCAATGTGCAGACCTTCCGCGGGCTGACCGAGAAGAACCGCCAGTTGCAGAAGGCTTATGACGAACTCAAAGCCGCGCAGGAACAGTTGATCGAAAAGGAACGCATGGAGCGCGAACTCCAGGTGGCGGCGGAAATCCAGATGTCCATCCTGCCCGCTGTTTTGCCCTCAGCGGAGGGATATGATTTTGGAGGGCGCATCCTGCCCGCCCGTCAGGTGGGAGGCGATTTTTACGATGTCATTGATCTCGGCGGGAACAAGTTTGGTGTTCTGATCGGCGATGTGGCGGACAAGGGAGTCCCTTCCGCGATCTTTATGGCGCGAGCCCATGCTCTGATCATTGCCGAAGCCGACAGCGCCGCCACGCCGGGGGAAGTCCTGCGCGCGGTGAACAAGCATATTACGCGGTTCGAAAAGTCCACGCAGTTCGTCACTGCCTTGTTTGGGATCCTGGACGCGACCGCCGGCGAGTTCCGTTATGCGCGCGCGGGACACGAACCGCCGCTTCTTTTGGATAAGGGCGAGGTTCGCCGCCTGCCGTATAAGCCGGGCATGGCGCTGGGGTTGTGGGAAAACATCGTGCTGGATGAAAACAGCCTGACTCTTCCCAAAGACTCCTGCCTGATCATGTACACGGACGGGCTGACAGATTGCCGCGATCCGCAAGGCGAACCTTTCGGTTTCGAACGCGTCAAGAAAACCCTGGCGGATTGGAAGGGCAATTCCGCGCAAAAGGGATGCGACCGGTTGTTCGAAGCCTTGCAGATTCACCAGGGCGGTTCGAGGCAGGATGACGATGTGACATTGGTCGCTGTTCACGCGAAAAAATGAAGAGACCGGGCTGTGAAAGCCCGGTCTCTTTTTCGATAAGTCAGCGGGGAGTTATGCCTTATCCAACGCCTGCTTTAGATCTTCGATCAAATCGTCCTTGTTCTCGATGCCGACAGAGAGCCGCACAAGCGAGGGGTCCACGTCCAACTGCGAACCGGCGACGGAAAGATGCGTCATCGCGGCGGGAACTTCAATCAGCGATTCGACGCCGCCGAGCGATTCAGCCAGCGTAAAGAGTTTCGTCGACTCCACCACTCTGATCGCCGCCTCGCGTCCGCCTTTGACGATGAACGAGATCATGCCGCCGCCGTTCTTCATTTGTCGTATCGCGATCTTCTGTCCTGGGTGCGAGGCATGGAAGGGATAATACAATTTATCCACCTTCGGATGCTTTTCGAGGAATTCGACAATGGCAAGCGCGTTCTCGTAATGCCTGTCCATGCGGAGGGGGAGGGTCTTGATGCCGCGCAGGATGAGGAAACAGTCCATCGGTCCCGGCACTGCGCCGACGGCGTTTTGCAGGAAGTAGAGTTTGTCCGCGAGTTCCTTGTCTTTCACGATCACCGCGCCGCCGACCACATCCGAATGCCCGCCGAGGTATTTAGTCGTCGAATGGACGACGATGTCCGCGCCGAGTTCGAGAGGGCGCTGCAGGTATGGGGTGGCGAAGGTATTGTCAACGACCAGCAGGGGTCTGTTTCGATGCGCGTGGACGATCTCCGCGACCGCGCGAATGTCTGTGATGCGAAGATAGGGATTGGTGGGCGTTTCGAGCCAGACGAGCCGCGTGGAGGGGGACAAGGCGTCGGCGACAGATTCGGGATCGGTGGTGTCGGCAAACGTAAAGTCCAAATTGAAGCGGCGGAGTACTTTATCGAAGAGACGGAACGTGCCGCCGTACACATCGTTGCCTGCCAGCGCGTGCGCGCCCGACCCCAATAAACGCAATACCGTATCCGTTGCCGCCATGCCTGAAGAGAAAGCCAGTCCCCACTTTCCGCTTTCCAATTCGGCAATGCACTTCTCCAATGCGAGTCGCGTGGGGTTCCTCGTGCGAGAGTATTCGTATCCCTGGCGCGGCTTTCCGACGCCATCCTGCATGTAGGTCGAGGTGAGGTACACGGGCGTCATCACCGCGCCGTTGTTCGGGTCGGGTTCCTGTCCCGCGTGGATGGCAAGCGTTTCGAATTTCATGGGGTCTCCTTTGGCGTTGGTCGTTTGGTGAAATCATACAGGAGGAACGTTTTTTGGGCAATAGAGCCCCGTTTTCTTGAACGAATGTGAGAGACCTTACCGAACGAATGTGAAAGAGCAGCGAGGAGAAATCCTGTTTCGGCTGGGTAAAAGATTTCTCGTGGCGCGAGGCACCACTCGAAATGACAATGCCGGGTACAGCCTGCCGTTGTTTCTGAAATTGATTTATAATGCGCGCCAA
>JABWAU010000119.1 GCA_013360875.1 Anaerolineales bacterium
TACGTGGCAATCGCGGAATTCCGCCGCAATCTCAAGCGAATTTCTCCAGCGTTTATCTCTGCTCTTGTCTCTCTGCACTCAGTCTACACATGAGCCGCGCGCTGATCCGCGCGGCGAATGGCAAAAAGAGACGGCGGGAATAACCGCCGTCTCTTTTTGCCAGTTATCCAGCGGTCCCGTTTACATCCACAGATCGCCCGTGCGGGAAGAGGGAAACGCGCTCGTCGAATTTGGCAGGTTGTATCGGCGCGTTCCTTTTGCTATAATGATCCTGACCTCACAAAAGGAGCATCCTTATGCAATCGTTCAGTTTCAATGACGCCATCCGCTTCAGGCTCGCCACGCAACAGGAGGATACGGGCGCAAAGACGCAGGTGTTCCTCGGCGTTTTCGTCGGCGTCCTCTTGCGCTGGCTGTACGGCATCGTTGTGGACGTGGTGATGGGCGGTCCCTGGAACTTCGGAAGTTTGTCTGTCGTCATTGCCCGCATCGTCATTGCCCTTATCGTGACGCTCTTTGTCTTTTCAGGGTATTGGGGCAAGGTGAAGGAGCAGCCCGCCGGTATGCGGTTTCTAAACTCGCTGGTTTACGGCTTTTCGATTGACGCCCTCGTCGGTCCGTGGACGTATTAGGAGGCAGGATGAACTCGTTCAGTTTCCATGACGCCATTCGTTTCAAACTGGCGACGCAACAGGAGGATACCAACGCCAAAGTGCAGGTATTCATTGGCGTGTTTCTGGGCGTTATCCTGCGCTGGATTTACAGCGTTGCCGTGAACGTGATCAGGAACAACGCCCCCTGGTGTTTCGGTCCCTGGACGATGATCCTGCTCCGCCTGGCGATTGCCCTGGTCACCACCTTCTTTGTCTTTTCGGGATATTGGCAGAAGGTGAAGGATCAGCCTGCCAGTATGCGCTTTTGGAACGCGCTGGCTTACGGCATCACCATGGACGTTATTGTGAGTTCGTGGATTCCCTCTGCCGCGTGCTGACGCGAGGCAGGGTAAATAGCAGATAAAATCGAACACCAAACCCAAGAAATAAGCCCGGTTTTGGCAAATTGCCGCTGTGACAGTATCCGCAGCCTCATGGTTCCGTCATAACGATTGAACGCACTATCAACATAAGGAGATGAACTATGAAACGATGGATACTGTTTGCGCTCGCGCTTGGACTGTTGTTTGCCAGCGCCTCCCCGGCGATGGCGGCGGGACCCGGCGGTCCGCGCGGGACGTTTGCGTTGGCGGGGAAGATCGCCGCGATCGGCGATGGAAGCGTCACGATCCAGATCCTGGCCGGTAACCAGATCGTCAAACCCTACGTTGGTCAGGAATTGACCGTCACCGTGACGGATTCCACGCGCTTCCTTTTGAAGGACAGCGCAGTAACCACGCCGATCGCATTTGCCGATTTGAAGGTTGGCGACGCGGTTAGCATCAACGGGAGGTTGGCGGACAATGTTTGGGTTGCCAGCCGCATCACTGTCGGCGCCAAACTGGTTCACTTTCCATAATTCACTTTGCTCGAAACAGAAAACGGGCTTGAAAGCCCGTTTTCTGTTTAAGTCCTCAATGGCAGATGTTCACTTCCCCAATTTCTTCTTGAACTCCGCCGTCAACGCGGGGACGATCTGGAACAGGTCGCCGACCACGCCGTAACGCGCCTGTTTGAAGATCGGCGCGTCGGCGTCCTTGTTAATGGCGACGATGACCTTGGCATTCCTCATTCCAACCAGGTGCTGGATCGCGCCGGAAATGCCGCAGGCGATGTACAGATCAGGCGTGACAACTTTGCCCGTCTGCCCGACCTGATGCGAATAAGGGATGTATCCGCCGTCCACCGCCGCGCGCGAGGCGCCGACCGCGCCGCCGAGGACATTCGCCAGTTCGGTGATGAGCGCGAAGCCTTGTTGTGCGCGCCAGATCTCGGCGGCTTTTTCATCCAAGCCATCCGGCGGGACAAGGGACGGGTTGTTCGAGACGCCGCGTCCGCCGGAGACAATGACGGGCGCATCGCCAAGGTTGACCGCGCTCTCGGAGGCGGAATATCCCTCGACGGTGGTCAACGCCTCGGCTTTGACTTCCACCTTGATCGGTGTTCCCGATTTGCCCGCGTCCGGTTCGGGCTTGGGGAAGAAACGCGAGCGGATGGTTGCCATCACAGGCTTGCCTGAGCAAACAGTCTTTTCCAGGACCTTGCCTTCGTAAATGGGACGCGTCGCAACCAATTGATCTCCGTTCGCTTCGAGCGCGGAGATGTCGGTCAATACGCCCGTGTTCAAATCCACTGCAGACATGGCAGCCAGTTCGCGGGTGCGCGCCGTCGTCGGGAACAGGATCAGGTCCGGGGTTTGGGCTGACGCGAGCGCCGAGAGGGTGGATGCGTATGGTTCCGCGCGGTAATCCTCCAGCGCCGCGTCGTCCGCGACGAAGACCTCATCGGCGCCATATTCAAATGCAGACTTTACAACCGAGTCGACGCCCGACCCGAAAACGATCGCGCTTACCGAACCCAGCGTTTTGCCGAGCCCAATCGCCTCCCACGAAGCAGGTTGGATCTCGCCCTTGAAGTGGTCAACGTAGACGAAGGTTTTCATAGCACTTTCTCCCTAAGGATTTTATCAGCGAGCGTTTCGGCGATGGCTTCCGGCGTTTCGCCTGTGATCATCTCGACGACCGTTTCGCGCACGGGCGGGTTCATCAGTTCGATGCGCGTCACGACGGCGGCGGGCGCTTCGATGCCGAGATCACTCAACGTCCACACCGGGATGTTTGCCTTCGACGCTTTGCGGATGCCCATGAACGAGGGATAGCGCGGTTCGCCGATGCTTTGGACGACGCTCAGGACGGCGGGCAATTTCGCGCTGACGGTGACCCTGCCCTCCTCGACGACCCGGTCAACGATCACGCTTCCATCCTGGACTTTGATCTGCCCCACCCACCCAAGCATGGGCAACCCGAGGACTCTCGCTGTCTGCGCGGCGGTGAGCCCCGATCCGTTGTCGAGCGTCTGCCGCCCGAACATGACCATATCCGCGTCGCCGATCTTTTTGATTGCCGCCGCAAGGACGCGCGCCGCCGCGACCGTATCAATGTTTTCGAGCGCGGGATCCGAGACGAGGATGGCTTCGTCCGCGCCCATGGCGAGCGCGTGCTTGAGCGCCTCCTTTGCGGATTCGGGTCCGATGCACAGCGCAGTGACCGTCCCGCCGACCGCTTCCTTTGTCAAGAGCGCGCCTTCAACCGCGTATTCGTCGAACGGGTTGATGACCAGCGGCGCGTCCCCCCACGTGACCTGCCCGCCCTCGGCTTTGACTTTCGCCTCCGAGTCCGGGACTTGTTTGATGCATGCGATGATTTTCAAAGTGAGCCTCCGTGAATTATTTGTTGTTGCCAATTTCATGAAGTTGTTTATTCTTCAACACAAAGAGTCATTTCTTCTTTGTTTTGATTTCAGGATGTGCGGTTCCCGACACATTATGCTGATAAATTCCTTTTGGAAGATTTTCGGGTAAATCGCCGCGTAAGGGAAAGGGCGTATTCTTTCCAAGCAGAAAATTATCAATCAAGAAGAAAAGTAATGCGATATCGTAATCGTCGTCGTTATTTCGGTATTGTTCTTGATCTCTATTGACCCATGCCTCGGCTACTGCATATTCTTCATCTCTTTTTTCAAGTCGAATTTGATAGATACAATGACCTGTCCAACTTCGATGGAAATTGACCTGCATATCTTCCGCGAAGACGAACCATTTATCCTCCATTTCATGGGCAATTAACCCCAGTGAAATTCGGTCAAACTCATGTTGAGTAAAAGTTCTCTCAATTAAAAGTCGTTTTCTCTGTTCTGGCATGGGAAGTGATTGACCGGATTCCCGGCTGGCTTTTTCTCTTGATCGCTTCATGTTTTTCATTTGCGTCTCCTTCGAGTAAATATCACTATCTACTAGACGTGTACGCCACCTCCGCCAAAACATCCGCCGCGCCTCCATCCGTCATTGCGAGGAGGGCGCTCTTCCCGAAGCAATCCCCAACACGCGGGCGGAGATTGCTTCGTCGGACGAAACCACCCCCTCCTTGCAATGATGAGTTATTTGAGGTATGCCATCACCACCAACGCGTCCGCCGCGAGGACGGCGACAAGCCCGAACAGGCTGAAAACCTTCTGCCAAAGAACCCATCTCCGCTTGTTCTCCACCCGCTTGAGGAAAAAGTTCCTGAATGGATAGATCGTCGGTTCGCGGGTGAGGCTATTATAAATGGACTGATAATACTCGTCCGTTTTGAACCAGAGTTTGTAGGTGTTGTAAAAGAACAGCAGGCTGAAGAGCAGGAAGAGAATTACAAATCCGAGGGAGGGTTGGGTCATGGGCGCAATCTTGTTTTATTGTATCCGTGAAAGGTTGGCGAAGCCAATGTCGTTTGATACTCCTCCGGCGGATAAGTTTCCCGGTTTCCGGCCCGCGCGCGATCGTCATTGGATGCTGGTCTTGCTGATGATTTTACCGGTTTCCAGATCCAGGTCGCAGGCGTGACCGTTGATCGTGTACGTGGAAAGCGTCATACCGTCTTCGTTGAATCTCACGCGCGAGTAGAGCGTGTAAGGGTCGGGCTTTTCCGCCTTCCACAGCATCCTTCCGTCCAGGGAGACGCAATACAGGTTGGATTCGCTGCGCGGAAACCCCGAATGGCTTTCCAACACGATGGTCCCATAATATGTCTGGATTGATTTGTCAATTTTGGTATGAAGAGGTTGAAGGTCCATTCACTCTCCTTGCCAGAAAGCCTCGTCGTACGCGGGCGCTTCACAGCGGAGGGGTTTGTCTGCCCGTTCGCCGAGGGCGTAACCAGCCTGGATCAAGGTCTGGATTTCGGAACTGCCTTCGTAGATCATCGCGCCCTTGGAGTTTCTCAAGTAGCGTTCCACGTCGTATTCGTCGCTGAATCCGTACGCGCCGTGAATCTGGATCGCTTCGTTCGCGGCGTTGAAGGAGGCTTCGGTGGCGAACTTCTTGGCGAAGGACGTTTCGCGCGTGCAGCGCTTACCCTGATTCTTCAACCAGCCCACTTGATAATAAAGCAGGCGCGCGATCTCGTAATCCTGCGACATCTTCGCGATCTTCTCCTGAATGAGTTGGTGTTCAGAGATCGGCTTTCCAAATGTCGTGCGCGTCTTTGCATACTTTACGCTCGCTTCGAGACACGCGCGGATGATGCCCGTCGCGCCGGATGCCACCGTGTACCGTCCGTGGTCGAAAGCGGACATGGTGATCTTGAATCCCTCGCCCTCTTCGCCAAGCCGGTTCTCAACTGGCACTTTGACATCCGTAAATGAGATCCAGCCGGTGGAACCTGCGCGCACGCCAAGTTTGCCGTGGATTTCGCCCGTTTTTACGCCGTCGCTGTGCAGGTCAACGATGAAGCTGGAGAGCGCAGAAGAAGGTTTCGGAGAGGATGAATCAGTTTTGACGGTGACAAGCGCCAGGTCCGCTTTGGAGGCGAGGGAGATCCACATCTTTTCGCCGTTCAGGATGTAGTAGTCCCCGTCCCGTTTTGCAGAGGTCCGCATCGCCGCCACGTCCGATCCCATGCCGGGTTCGGTGAACGCGCCGCATCCGATCTTCTCGCCTTTCGCCAGCGGGACGAGGAACTTCTGCTTCTGCTCCTCAGTCCCCCATTGGAAGAGCGTCATCCCGCACAGCCCCGTATGCACCGACATGACGACGCGCAAGTGGGTGTCCATGGCTTCGAGTTCCTCGCAGGCGAGACCCCAGGCCAGGTAGTCCATGCCCTGCCCGCCGTAACGGACGGGGAAGGGGAGCCCGAGGATGCCGAGTTCGCCCATGCGCTTGAGCGTGAAGGGGATCGGCTCCTGTTTGCGGTCATATTCCTTGATGACGGGCGCAATCTCCTTTTGGGCGAAGTCGCGCACCATTTTTTTGATCATTTCGTGTTCGGGGGAGAGGGAGAAGTCCATTGAGAGTTCCTGTGTGAAGATTTTCTCTAATTATACCTTGTGATGACCTTCGCCCCTGCTCTGCGCTGGATTGAATCGCAAAGCCGCGAAGAACGCGAAGGGATCTCGATGGACACGCAGCAGGCTCCTTTGTGGCATTATAAAAAACTTTGCGCCCTTCGCTCCTTCGCGGTAAAAACACCCCCTGCTCCTTAAATAAAAAGTGACTACTCAGCCCTTCTCGCAAATGCAGACCCTAAAGGTCTTACTCGCAAAAACAGATGTTGAATTTGCCGAGACATCATGGTTGAAGCGCATTTTTGATTGCAAAGGAGACCTTTAGGGTCTTGTCTGAGCAGTTACAAATAAAATAAAAAATGCCCGACGCGCTTTGACTTCGCGTCGGGCTAGGGAATGTGGGTGTCCTCTGTCATGATTTCCTCTCGACACCCATGTTGCTCAACTCGTCCGAATTGAGGTTCGAGACGAGCAGGTCCGCGCCAGCGATGACGGCGAACACGAGCAAACAGATTATGACGGCAACGACGAACATAGGGCGCCTCCTTTCTCATTGATATATCCAATTAACCGCTTTTCATTCCTAAAGTTGTATCCCCTAAGAGTACCGAAATGTTTTACTTGTGACGGATAAGGGATGGGCTAAAAGTCATATAAAAGACGACGAACTTCGTTTTTTGTTCCGTAAATATCTACGAGATTCCTTGCAGAAATGTTGTGAGCAGGTTGGAAACGCAATGAGCGCCGCGAAAAAATTCCCCCAGGTTGACAAAACCGATCTTTGGGATAAAATTCACCCCGCCAGATGAATTGCCGAAGTGGCGGAATTGGCAGACGCGCTACGTTCAGGGCGTAGTGAGGGTTCCCTCATGTGGGTTCAAGTCCCACCTTCGGCACACGAACATCCACTTGGAAGACTCGCTTGGAAGCGGGTCTTTTTTATTTGAGAGGTATCCCACCCCTCGGCCGGTGGCTGTTTTGAGGCTTGTGACGATCAAAAACGGAGGTCAGCGGGGTGTGCCAGGTGGTATAATTGGGAAAAATCGGACATGTTCTTCATTAGTTAAGACGCGGAGTTACAGAAACTCGTTTCTTCGTGTCTTTTTTATGCCACTACCCCTTTTCAGAGAGAAAATAATGGTCGAAGAAAACAATCTTGTTGGAAGCGAAAACGGCAACATCCAACACGTTGATATTGATGCCCAAATGCGCGAAGCCTACCTGGATTACGCCATGAGCGTGATCGTGGCGCGCGCCCTGCCCGACGCGCGGGATGGTTTGAAGCCCGTCCACCGCCGCATTCTGTATGCCATGCAGGAACTGGGCGTCCGCTCGAACTCGGCTTACAAGAAATCCGCCCGTATCGTCGGCGAGGTGCTGGGAAAATATCACCCGCACGGCGATTCAGCCGTCTATGAGTCAATGGCGCGCATGGCGCAGGACTTTTCCATGCGCTATATGCTTGTGGATGGGCAGGGAAACTTCGGTTCGATTGACGGCGACGCCCCGGCGGCGATGCGTTACACGGAAGCCCGCCTCCAGAGACTGGCGGAGGAACTGCTGGCGGACCTCGACAAGGATACGGTGGATTTCGGTCCGAATTTCGACGACACGCTCGAGGAGCCGCTGGTGCTGCCTGCCCGCGTCCCGAATATGCTCCTCAACGGCGCGTCCGGCATCGCTGTCGGCATGGCGACCAACATCCCGCCGCACAACCTGCGCGAACTCACGGATGCCATCATATATCTTATTGATAACCACGAACGGATGGACGACATCCCTCTCGATGAGTTGATGAAATACATCCAGGGACCGGACTTTCCGACGGGCGGCATCATTGTCGGGCGCGGAGGCATCGAGTCGGCGTATGGCACGGGCAGGGGGCGGATCGTGGTGCGCGGCGTGGCGCACATCGAAGAGGACAAGAACAACAAATTCAACATCGTGATCACGGAGATCCCATACCAGGTCAACAAGACGACCCTGATCGAACGGATCGCCGAACTCGTGCGCGAAGACCGCATTGACCAGATCGCCGACCTGCGCGACGAATCGGACCGGCGCGGGATGAGCATCGTCATCGAACTCAAGCGCGGCGCGCAACCGAAAAAGGTCCTCAACCAACTTTACAAATATACGAACCTGCAAACCACGTTCGGCGTGCAGATGCTCGCGCTCGTGGACGGCGAACCGCGCACCCTGCCGCTCAAACGCGCCCTGCAAATTTTTATCGAACACCGTCAAACGGTCATTGTCCGTCGCACGAACCATGATCTGGCAAAAGCGCGGGCGCGGCAACACATCCTGGATGGTTACCTGATCGCGCTGGCGAACCTGGACGCGGTCATCAAGACCATCCGCGAGTCGCAGGACGCCGACTTCGCCAAGACCAACCTGATGAAGCGCTTCAAACTGACCGAGATACAGGCACAGGCGATCCTCGACATGCAGTTGCGCCGGCTTGCCGCGCTCGAACGCTGGAAGATCGAAGAGGAGCATAAACAGGTCGCGGAGCAGATCGCGTATTTCGAAGACCTGCTTGCAAACCCGAAAAAGATCCTTGCCCTCATTCAGGACGACATGCGCGAACTTGCCGAGAAATACGGCGACGACCGCCGCACGCGCATCGCCGCGGACGCCACCGACGAACTCAGCGAGGAAGACCTCGTACAGGACGAGGCGGTGTTGATCAGCCTGACGGAGCGCGGATACATCAAGAGGGTCGCCGCGACAGCCTTCAGGTCGCAGAGCCGAGGCGGGCGCGGCGTGAAGGGACATGAAACGAAAGAGGAGGACGAGGTCGTCGCGCTCATCCCAGCCCGCAGCCTCGATTCGATGCTGTTCTTCTCGGACAAGGGCAAGGTTTACAGCGAAAAGGTCTATCAGATCCCCGATGCAGACCGCACTTCGAAAGGCATCCCGCTCGTCAACATTCTCGCGCTGGGACCGAATGAACGCATCACCGCCGCCATCGCGGTCTCGGATTTCTCCGCGCATGGGTTTTGCATGATGGCGACGGTGCGCGGCAAGGTCAAACGCGTGGCGATGGATGAATTCGCCTCCGTCCGACCTTCGGGCTTGATCGCCATGAATTTGGAGGCGGGCGACCAATTGGGCTGGGCGCGCCTGACCAGCGGGAATGACGAAGTGATCTTCGTGACAGAAAACGGCCAGGCTCTGCGCTTTCACGAAAGCAAGGTGCGCGCCATGGGACGGCAGGCGGCAGGCGTGCAAGCCATCCGGCTCAAGAAGGACGACGCGGTCACAAGCATGGATGTCGTCGAGAAGGACGGTTCGCTTCTGGTCGTCACTTCGGGCGGGTTCGGCAAACAAACCCCGCTCAGGGAATATTCCCCCAAGGGACGCGCCACCGGCGGCATTGCCACCATTGACCAAAAAGCGATCAAGGAGATCGGCAGAATCGTCGCGGCGCGCGTCGTGCAAAAGAACGACGACCTGACGATCATCACCGCCAACGGCGTCGCCATCCGCATCAAGAACAGGTCCGTCAAGCAGGCGGGGCGCGCCACCAAGGGCGTGCATCTCATCAAGCCGCAGCGGGGCGATAGCGTCGCCTCGGTCGCCCGCATCTCGGCGGAAGACCTGAAGAAGGCAGGCGCGGAACTCGCCGACGAGAAACCGGAACCTCAACCGGCGTTGATATAAAAAAACGGAGCGGACGATTTGTCCGCTCCGTTTTTTTGACACTGCCGCATCAAAAAATGGACATGCTGCCTGTAACGAACATTACCATGATTCCCAGCAGGCAGACGGTGATCAGCAGCATGACCGAAACCAGGAAACGCTGTTGCGCCGTCATGCCGAGGAAATTTTTGTTTTTTCTTTTGCGGGGGCGCGCGGCGACGGGAGCCGCAACGGCTTCGGGTTCCTGATACAGTTCGTTAGGCTCGTCCTCGTAGAGCGGCGATTCGGATAACTCGCGTAGATTATCAAACATGTTTTACCTCGACGCAAAGTATATCATGCGAACAAGCGCAGGCGTACATCCCCGAAGCGTACTGCTATGATTTTGCCGTCATCGTCGCGCAACTTCAAACTCCCGTCGGATTCCAGCCCGATGACTTTTCCCGAAACCGACTTTTCGCCTCCCATCTCCACCCGAACCTGCCTGCCGTAATAGGCAAGTTTTTTCTGCCACGCAGACATGAACGAATCCGTTCCCATATGAGGGCGCAGGGCGATGATGTTGGCAAGGGCGGCGTGCAGTATGACGTTCCGGTCCGGGACGTAGCCGAGGATATGCTCCAGGCTGGTGGCGGGGAAGCCCAGGATGTCCGTGCTTGGGACCGATCCCTTTGCAATGTTGATTCCCACGCCAATCACGATACTTTGTGCCTCGTCCTCGAACCAGGTGGCTTCGATTAATATGCCTGCCACTTTTCGTCCGTTCAACAGGATGTCGTTGGGCCATTTGATCAGCGGATCGAGACCGAGCGTTTGCAGGACGTCGGCAACGGCGAGCGCGGCAAGCCCAACGGTCCGCGAGAGAAGCGGCTTTTCCGCATACGTGGGGCGGAGGATCAGGCTGAACGCCAGCGCCGTCCTTGGGGGCGTGAACCACGGACGATCCAGTCTCCCCCGTCCCATCGTTTGTTCATCCGCAACCACCAGCGAAAGGTCTCTCGCGCCTTTCCTTGCCCAATCCAGCGCCTCGTCGTTCGTGGAACCGACGGAATCGAAATAATGGATCGCGCTCAGGTTGAGGGTTGCGAGTGCGGATTCAAGTTCCTGTTGGTTCATTCTCAATCGCCTTTTCGCTGCGGGGTGAATTCCGCGTTACGACGGTTATGGTAACACAAACCACGGATTGATGAACCCCCCGCCCTGGCGGACTTCGAAATGCAGGTGCGCGCCTTGCGAGTTGCCGGTATTTCCAGCCGTGGCGATTTGCGCGCCCGCAGAAACGCTCTGGCACACGCTCACAAAGTACGCGCTTAAGTGCGCGTACACCGTGGAATACCCGTTGCCATGATCAATCTGCACCACGTTTCCATAGCCGTAGTTCCAGCCGCCCTGCGCCATGGTCACCACGCCGCTGTCGGCGGCGTACACAGGCTCGCCCTCGCCCGCGGCGATGTCAATGCCGAGATGCCCGGACCAATAATCGTTGCCGGAAAGAAAGTGGTTGTTGGCGGGCCAGATGAACCCGCCGCTTCCCACCGCGCCGGCGGGACACGCACTCTGGCTGGTGGACGAGGTTCCCGACGCGCCGCTGGCGATGGTCGGCACGAGCCATTGCACGAACTCGCGCTTACCGCCGGGGATCATTACCCATGAACCCGATTCGATCTTTGGATTCGTCAGGTCAATGTCGTTGCCCGGAAAACCCAGGATGTCGTCAACACTCGCCTTGAATTCGTTTGCCACCGATTCAAGCGTGTCGCCCTCCTTCCACTGATAAAAGATGCCATCGGTGGGTGGGATGTTCAACACCTGACCGGGCTTGAGGCTGTGCGGGTCGTCCTGCAGCACGTCGTAGTTTGCCCATAGTACGGTCTCCGCGTTGAGTTTGAAGGATTCCGAAATGGCAAAGATCGAATCGCCGCGCGAGACGCGGTACTCGACCGGCTTGTAACGCGGCTTGTCGGCCGGGATGTTTGTCTCGAGCTGGATCTCCCTCTCGACGGAGACGAACGCTTCAGGACCGCCCAAGGCTGGCATCTGCACCCGGGGCGGTTCCCCGTCCGGAGCCGCGGTCGGCACGGGCGCGGAAGCCTGCACGACCGTCGTGGATCGTTTCCACGCGAACGCGCCTAGGACGATTCCCGCCGCGAAGATGAACGTTACAGACCAACTGATGATGTTAAACAGGTTGTTTTTGATAAATGAACCGAGTTTTGTCATTCGATATTATGCAATGCCGCAAGGAAGACGCGCCATCGTTTGCTAACTGTCTCTTCCGAGGTTCTCGAGGAATTCCTGGTTGTTGCGGGCGCGGTCGAGACGCTGGATGATCGCCTCCGTCGCGACGGACGGATCCATGCC
>JABWAU010000120.1 GCA_013360875.1 Anaerolineales bacterium
TTAGATTTTATTCTTTCGCTTCTCTTTCGCCCGCCCCATCACTTCCTTCACGCGAAACTGCGTGATCTTCCCGATCAGCGCATACGGAATCTCTTTGTTCAGCGGGAATTTGACCGAGCCTTTCGCCCCTTCATACGCGGGCAATTCCTTTTTGAACTTCGCAATCCCCGACGGCGTGGGATAAAACCCGATATGCTCCTTGAACGCGGAGAAATGCACGAGATTCTTCCCATTGAGCCGGAACGTCGGAATCCCATACGCCATCGCCTCCTCCGCCCCCGGCGCGGACTTGTGAATGGCCGCCCGAATTTTTTGCAGGATGGTTTGGATTTCAGGCGGGTATTCCGAGATGAATTGGTCTATGGTTTTTGCGGGCATGGGTAGTTATGCTGGTACTCGCGGTCTTACTTCCCGGTCGAGACGACTTCCCAAAGAGTCGAGTGTTACGTCCAAATCGTACTCCGCCTGCAACCCAAGCCAGAACTGGGGCGAAACACCAAAATAGCGGGACAGGCGCAGGGCGGTATCCGCCGTAACGCTGCGAACCCCCAAAACAATTTCATTGATGCGGCGCGCATCCACGCCAATATCGATAGCCAGCCGATTCTGGCTCAAATTCATCGGCTTCAAGAATTCTTCCAGTAAAACTTCGCCGGGATGAACGGGATGTAATTTATTGGACATTTCTACCTGCCATTCTAGTGATAATCCGTAATTTCGACATCGTAGGCGTCACTGCCTTCCCATCGAAAGCATACGCGCCACTGGTCGTTTATCCGAATACTCCATTGACCCGCGCGATTTCCGCTCAATTTTTCAAGGCGGTTTGCGGGTGGAATACGCAAATCGTTGACGGAAACGGAGTTATTTATCATGCGCAGCTTACGCAATGCAACCTGCTGAATATCGGCTGGCAGCCTGCGTGAATGTTGCCGTTGATAAATTTTCCCGGTTTCTTCGTCTTTGAAAGTTTTTATCACAGGTTTATTTTATAGCGCGTCGCGCTAAATGTCAACCGCCCAAAATTCAGGTCTCAATTTTGTGTGAATTCCGCCCCCGGCGCGGACTTGTGAATCACCGCCCGAATCTTTTGGAGGATGGTTTGCACTTCGGGCGGGTAGGTGGAGATGAATTTATCTATATTTATAGTCGGCATGACTAAATTCACTTTCCACTTTCTATTTCCCATACCTCTTCCTGATCTCCGGCAAAAAATACTCCTCGAAAAACCGATCTACATCATAATCCGGCTTCCAGCCCCAATCCTTCCGGGCGCGGGAGTCGTCCACGTCCTCGGGCCACGAGTCGACGATGCCCTGGCGGCGCGGGTTCGGCTCGAACGTGATCTTCGCCTCCGGGAACGCCTTCAACGCCCGCTCGCGGAATTCGCCCGCCGTGATGGCGAACGCGGCGATGTTATAGACCTGATGATTCAATTGCTCGCGAGGTACATCCAACAGCATCAACAACGATTTGATCGCGTCGGGCATCGCCATAAATGAGATCTTCGTATCCTCACGCACGAAACACGCGTACGGTTTGCCCTGCGCGGCGGCGTGGAGCATCTCGGGCCCGTAGTCGCTCGTCCCGCCGCTGGGAAGGGTGAAGGCGGAGATCAGGCCCGGGAAACGGATGGCGCGAAAGTCCAGAAAATGAGGCGGGTTTTCATCCAGATGTTTTTGACCGTAATATTTGCTGTAATATACACCCAGTTTTTCGCAATACAATTTGTTGCATCCATACATGGTGTGCGGCGTGTTGCAGGCTTCCTCCTTCACCGCTCCCTTCGCCTTCTTCTCCTCCAGGCTCGACATGCCATACGCGGCAATCGAACTCGGGAACATAAACCTGACGGACTTTTTATATTTCTCAGAACGATACGCCGCCATCATCAGCAACTGCATCGTGCCTTCCACGTTGATGCGATGCGCCTCCTCGCTCGACACCTCCGCCTTCGAGGAAAGCGAAGCCGCCAGGTGAAAGATCACGTCGAAATCATAGTCATAGAAGGTTTTGATCTTGTACACCAGGTCCCCCTGCGCGTGCTCCGCCGACATTTCCCGGATGCTTTCGGGCAGCGGAGCCAGATCCGCCGTAACGATTTTGTACCCTCCCTGTTTTGCCAGTCCCTGCACCAACGCCTGACCAATCTCACCACACGCACCGGTCACCAGCACGAGTTTCTCGGTCATAGAGTCTCCTTATGCGCCATGAAATGCCGCATTTAACGGTAGAATAATTTACGTTATTGTACAACACCTTGAAATAAAATCCTCACGAAGATTGTCATTATTCCATGCGACGTTTTCCTCCCTCTTATCTATTTATTGGATTTCTCCTCCTGGCGTCCTGTCTCCCTTTGGATTCGACACCGCCCACCGCGACTCCTCCCCCCTCCGATACGCCGCCTCCGACTCCGACCATCGTCTGGTTCCCCCCATCAGCCACTCCCACACTGAGAACTATTGCCACCCACACCGCGGTGCCGGAGATGAGCCCCGGCATTGGCGCGATCCTCTTCAGCGACGACTTCTCGGACGATTCCGCGTGGGACACTGCCGTCTCCGACCAGGGCAGCGCCGCCATCAGTCGCAGCCGCCTGACGCTCGCGGCGCAGCCGGGCGTGTACCTCGTCAGCATGAACCGCGAAGCGACCTTTGGCGATTTCTATGCGGAGATCACCGCGCGTCCCAGCCTGTGCCGCGGAGATGACAGTTACGGGGTCATCATCCGCTCCACCGGCGATACGTTCTATCGCTTTACGTTGACCTGCAGCTCCATGATCTCCGCCGAGCGGATCAAATCCAGTGTGCGCCTGCTCATGCAGGAACCCATCCCAAGCGGGGACGCGCCTCCGGGCGCGCCGGGCGAGGTACGCATTGGGATATGGGCGGCGGGAAATGAAATGCGCCTCTTCCTCAACGGACGCTTTCAATTCGGCATCAACGATCCCAGTTCGCCGGACGGCGCGTTCGGCGTCTTTGCGCGCGGCGCGGGAGATACGCCGGTCAGCGTTACGTTTTCGGATTTCATCGTGTATGATGTGGCGTATGTCGCGCCGACGAGGACACCCCAACCATAAATATCATTGTGTAGCGGACGCTCTCTTGCGTCCGCATTAGACGCTTTGCGTACGGATTACGCAAAATGAGAAACAAACTCAACAACCTCACCAACAAGGAATGGCTGAAGTTCCAGAAATCGTGGTTCATCCACAACCCGCCTCCCCGTAAAAAGGGAGTGTTGGCGCATCCCGCCAAATTCCCGGAGACGATGGCGCAGGAGTTCATCGAGTTCTTCACGAAGAAAGGCGAGACCGTCCTCGACCCCATGGCAGGGACCGGTTCGACCCTCGTCGCGGCATTGCGCGCGGGACGGAACAGTTATGGCATCGAATTGAATCCCAAATACGCGAAGATCGCAAGGCAGGTCATCGAAGAGGAGAGAAAAGTTCTTGGAGAAAAGGTCGAAGGTCTTACGTCGAAGGTCATTCAGGGCGATGCGGCAAAGATCGCCGACTTTGGACTTTCGACCTTTGACTATGTTTTGACCTCCCCTCCCTACTGGGACATGCTCCGCGCGCGAGGCGCAGAGACTCAAAAGAAGCGGCGTTCCTCTGCCGGGTTGGATGTCCATTATTCGGATGACCCGAACGATATGGGGAACATCGCTGACTACGAAGAGTTTCTTTCCAAGCTGGTGCATATCTACGAAGAGTTAAAGCCTTTGCTGCGCGAGAAGGCGTATCTCACGATCATTGTCAAGAACGTGAAAAAGGGGGGAAGAATCTATCCGCTGGCGTGGGACATCGCCCGCGAACTCGGCAAAACCTACACGTTGAAGGATGAGAAAATCTGGTGCCAGAATGATCAACGCCTCGCGCCGTTCGGGCTTGGCTCCGCGTGGGTGAGTAATACGTTCCATCACTATTGTTTGCAGTTTAGGAATGAGTAACGATTTTCGATTACTTCCCCGTTGATGGTCAGCATATTACGAAATACGAAGTTCGAATTACGCAACACGCAACATGATTTCCACTTCCGATTTCCTTCACCTCCCCTACACCCGCGACCTGACCGAGGGCGGGATCGCCTACGCGCTGCGTTCGTTGCCGTATACGTACAACCGCATGGGTGGGTCGCCGTATGATCGTCTTCGGCGCATCGCGGCGGGGGTAGCGGTGGAATTGGCGTTTCGCAGGTATCTCTCGGAACAAAACATTCCCTTCGAGGTGAAGGGAGCGACTCCGTTCACGGAACCGGATCGTTATGATGTCGCTTTGGGCGGGAGGAGATGTGACATCAAATCATTTTTCATTTCGTATCGCGAACAGATCGCGGAAATGAAACGCAACCCGCAGGTCGTGTTGGACGCGCCCGCGCTGGTTCCGTCCGACCAGAACGCGGCGGAGGGAGGTTCGGACAGGGACATTTATCTCTTCGCGTTCCTTTCGGGGCTGGTCGCCGCCTCGCGGGAGGATCTGCAAAAGGCGATTTACAGGAAACAACCTTATCATCTCGTCCACGTGATGCCGGAGGCGTGGATGCGCCCGTCGGAGTGGAATCCGCTCGGGGCGTTGGTCCTGAAATCGGAATCGGCGGAGATTCAAGCCGTCGAGATTGGCGGGCAGGATGAAGGGCGCGAGATGCGGATTTCCGTCGTGGAGTTGCCGCCGCGCACGCGCATCCAGATCGAGGACGGATACTTCTCGGTGGCTTACATCCAAAGTAAGTCTTTGCCGGATGCGCGCATCGGAGTCCACAGCCCCGCCCGCAGGGAAACGCATCTCATCGGCGCGATGGATTGGGGTAACATCTGGGTCTATGGCATGGAGGTTTTGCTGGCGGGCTGGCTGACGCGCGCGGAGTTCAATCAACGCGCAGCGCCCGTCCCGGAGGGCGCGCGCGTTTTTCAATATGAACGCACGCGCACGAAGAACCTGGCTGTGCCGGCGCGCGATCTCAGACCGATATCGGATTTACTGGAACGAGCGAAGGATTGGAAGACATGAAAACAAAGCGAATCATTTTAGGGTTTTTGGTCTTATCGCTGCTGTCGTGCAATTTTGTGACGCGGATGTTCCTCCCGGCGCCGACCGCGACACCCACGCCGACCGCGTCGCATACGCCGACGCAGACCGCCTCTCCCACCCCAACGGCGACTCCGCTCGTCCCAGCCTATATCCCGCCCCAATGCGACCCGGCCGCGCCTCCTGCCACGGTTCCCCCGGAGTTCTTCGTTCAACCCACGCCGCAGATCGAGGTGGAGGAGATCTCGAAGCAGGCGCAATTGGAGATCCTCGACGAGATCGAAAAAATCGTGGAGGACTCGTACGTGTACCCGGACTTCAACGGCAGGGATTGGAACGAAATTACGACGCGTTACCGCGCCATGATCGAGTCCGGGCTGGATACGGAATCCTTCTATTTCGAAATGCAGAACATGATTGACGAACTGGGGGACGAACATTCCAGTTACCTGTCCCCCGTCGAGGTGGAGCAGTCTGAAGCCGAACTCAGGGGCGAGATCGAGTTCGTGGGCGTGGGTGTCTATAGCAATGTGGATTTCGAGCGGGGCCGCCTGGTGGTTATTTCCACCTTTCCCGGCTCTCCCGCCGAATATGCGGGCATACAATCCCACGACAGCATCCTGCTCGTGGATGGATTGCCCCTCACAGCCGATACCGGCATCCGCACGCTCGGACCGGAATGTACGGCGGTGGTGTTGACCGTTCAATCGCCCGGCGAAGCGCCGCGCGAGGTGATCGTGATTCGTTCGCGGTTGGAGGGGAACGCGCCGGTGGACGCGCGCCTGATCCCCACCGAGGATGGTTCGAAGATCGGTTATATCTTCATCCCCAGTTTCTGGGATGAGACCCTTCCGCCACAGGTTCAGAATGCCCTGGAGGAGTTCGGCGAACTGGATGGATTGATATTAGACGTGCGCCTGAACAGGGGCGGGAGCAGCGTCGTCGCCTATCCGATCCTTTCCTTTTTCACGAACGGCAAACTGGGCGAATTCGTCAGCCGCACAGAGTCGCGCCCGTTGAACATCAGGGCGAACCCGATCCATAACTCGCAGACCGTCCCGCTCGTGGTGATGGTCAGCGAGGACACGGTCAGTTTTGGCGAGATCTTTGCCGGGGTGTTACGCGACGCGCGCGGCGCAAAGATCACCGGCGAGACCAGCCTGGGCAACGTGGAACTTCTGCACGGACACGATTTCGACGACGGCTCGTTTCTGTGGATCGCCTCCGAGACGTTCGACTCCGCTTTTTCGGACGACGACTGGGAACGCGACGGCATCATCCCCGACATCCATGCCTACGCAGAATGGGACACGTTCTATTTCGAGACCGACCCGTCCATTGCCGCCGCATTGGAATTGCTAGGACACGAATAACCTGTCATTGCGAATGGGGTTCGCGCTTCGTCTCCACTGCGTTTCGCGCAGTGCGAGCGACCCGCCTTGACATTAAATTCCTTTCATCCGCCTCTGGTACACTTTTTCGCATGTTGAAAAGAATTTTATGGGTTGGCGCGGGATTGGTCGCGCTGGGCGTCGTTTTATTACAGATCCCCGCCGTCAATGAACGCGTCGCATGGAGGTACGAGGTCGCTAAGACCTACATGCGGAACGTCATCAATCCCGTCGGCGACGTGCCGACCGCGATCCCCAACCCGACGAGCGCCACGACCTCCACACCGACCGCGCCCACGCGAACCGCCGTCCCGACGGAACGAATCATCGAAACAGAATCAATTCCAACGCCCACCCTCGAACCGCTTCCCTCGCAGGCATCACTCACATCGCCGCCTTATGAAAAACAATCTCCCAACAATTGCGGTCCCGCCGCGCTCTCGATGATGTTGAAAATGTTCGGCTGGAATGGCACGCAAAAGGACATCTCCGATATCATCAAACCGGTCACCGGCGACCGCAACGTCAACCCCGAGGAGATGGCGTATTGGGTTCGAAATTACGCGGGCTGGCTTCGCGTCGAATTCCGCGTGGGCGGCGACATCGAAACGCTCAAACGTCTCATCGCGGCGGGATACCCGGTTGTCATCGAAGGCACCACCTCCCTTAACCCCGACGATACCGGCTGGCCCGACGACGATCTCTGGGCGGCGCATTATCTTTTACTGACGGGATACGACGATTCTTCCCAAACCTTTACCGCGCAGGATACATACCGCGGACCCGACAAGCAGATTCCCTACGAACAACTCGAATCGGAATGGAAGCCGTTCAACTATCTGTATATGATCGTCTATCTTCCCGATCAGGAAGAGGAGATAAAGGGATTGCTCGGCTCGAACTGGGACCCGGATCTGAATCGGCAAAACGCCCTTTCCCTCGCCCAAGCCGCCGCGGACGAAGACCCGTCTGACGCGTTCGCGTGGTTCAACATGGGAAGCAACCTCGTCTATTTTGGCCGCTACGATGAGGCAAACGCCGCCTACGACAAAGCGCGCGAGATCGGACTGCCGCAGCGCATGTTCCGCTACCAGTTCGGACCGTTCCTTGCCAACTTCCACGGTCACCGCATTGACGACCTGCTCGCGCTGACCGAATACGCCCTGCAGCGCACGCAAATGTCCGAGGAGGCGTGGCTTTGGCATGGCTGGGCGCTCTATCGCAAAGGCGATACCAGCGGAGCGATCGAAGACTGGCGCAGGGCGTTGTCCGTCCGCCCCGGGTACGAGGATGCGTTGTACGCCTTGAACTTCGTCGGCGCGGCGCCGTAACGCGGAATTCATTCCACAGCCCGGGGCGACATGTTGCCGATTAACAATTAAACCGGGCAATTCCATTTTGAACCACGGAGACACTGAGTCACGGAGTATCAGTACTTCACGAAAGCGCGTATTTGGCGGTTCCCCCTGGCACCGCCCGCCAGGGCAGGTGTACCGCCAGATTTTCGCTAGAGAGCGAATATTACGCGGCGTTATCGTGATCTACTGAGTATTAAATTCTTTTGTCTCTGTGTCTCAGTGGGTAGACCGCGGCTTTTTCCAGCAGGAGTTATTGCTCGATTCATCGTAACTGCTCAGGCAAGACCCTAAAGGTCTCCTTTGCCATCAAAAATACGCTTCAAGCATGATGTCTCTGCAAATTCAGCGTCTGTTTTTGCGAGAAAGGGCTGAGTAGTTACCGCGGTACAGGTAATCCGATCCATGAAAAGACACATTCCAACACTCTTATCTATCCTGCTTCTCACTGCATGTGGAGAGACGGTCAATGAAGTCCCAATCATCGAACCGACATCAACATCAATCGCAGTTCTTCCCGCCACAGAATCTGCGAGTATCCCAACTCAAACTGAACAAGTTATCCTGCCGACAGCCATCCCTACAGAAGAAACTGCAAACTTGCGGTTTTCCTCCGTGGACGGTATGCCGCAGGTCTACATCCCGGCCGGCACATTCCACATGGGAGGTTATGACGTGCGCGCCGCGCCGGATGAATTCCCGTCTCACGAGGTTACGCTCGACGCGTACTGGATGGACCAACTCGAAGTGACGAACGCCATGTATCAGTTGTGTGTCGGCGCAGGCGGATGCACGCCTCCGCAGGATTTCAAGTCCCAGCGAAGGGCGGATTATTACAACAATCCCGAATTCAAAGATTATCCGGTGGTCTATGTCACCTGGGGACAGGCAAAAGCCTATTGCGAGTGGGCAGGCAGGAGGCTGCCCACCGAGGCGGAATGGGAACGCGCCGGGCGCGGCGGCGACATGCGGACGTTCCCCTGGGGCGAGGACAAACCCGATTACCGCTTCGCCAATTTCAACATGCTTGTAACGGATACTTCGCGCGTGGGGAGTTATCCGCTGGGAGCCAGTCCCTTTGGCGTGCTGGACATGGCGGGTAATGTCGCTGAATGGACGAACGATTTCTACAAATCCAACTACTATGCAATTGCCGATTTGGTGAATCCGTTAGGTCCGCTCACCAGTTCGAGTTTCAACCGCGTCGTGCGCGGCGGGAGCCTGGGCGACGCCGAGATCAACATCCGTATCTCGAAGCGTTCGTCCGTGCTGGGGTCGAATCTGGGCTTGATCCCCGGTTCAGCGGGGTACCTCGGCGATTTTTCCCCGCGCATCGGGTTTCGATGCGCGATGGATGAATAGATATTCAACGTAGCGCGGCATTCATGTCGCCCCTGGCTGAATAGCGATATGAATGCCGCGCTACGAAGCATCGCGCGAGGCAACAATATTTAATTGACGCATCGTTTTGCATGTGGTAATATCTCTTCACAATTCAATAGCCCCACAAGGCGCTCTTATCCAGAGAGGCGGAGGGAACGGCCCTGCGATGCCTCGACAACCTATCAGCAATGGTTCTCATTAGACCGCGTTGAAAAGGTGCCAATTCCGACAGACGGATGTTCTGGGAGATGAGAGGGCTTCATACTAAAAATATGCGATTGCCCTTTCTGCACGTCCGAAGGGGCAATCTTTTTCTTAAGGAGAAACAAAAACAATGAGCAACACTTTCATGACCGCCCAAAAACTGATGTTCACGTCCGAATCAGTCAGTGAAGGGCATCCCGACAAGATGTGCGATCAGATCTCGGATGCAGTGCTGGACGCGTGCCTCGAACAGGACCCGCGCTCGCGCGTCGCCTGCGAGACCGCCACCAAGACCGGCTTCGTCGCCTTGCTGGGTGAGATCACGACCAACGCAGTCTTCAACTACGACGAACTGGCGCGCAAGGTCATCACCGAGATCGGATACGACTCGAGCGACAAAGGCTTCGACGGCAACTCCTGCGGCGTGCTGGTCGCCATCGCCAAACAGTCGGGCGACATCGCCATGGGCGTGAACCACGCCCTCGAGACGCGCGACGGGCATCACCTCACGGATGAAGAGGTCGAGTCCATTGGCGCGGGCGACCAGGGCATGATGTTCGGGTTTGCCTGTAACGAAACGCCCACTCTCATGCCGCTACCGATCTACCTGGCGCACAAGTTAACGCGTCGGCAGAGCGAACTTCGTCGAAACGGGAGCATTCCCTGGCTGCGTCCCGACGCGAAGAGTCAGGTCACGATCGAGTATTCGATGGGCAAGCCAAAGCGCGTGGACACGGTCCTCATCTCCACGCAGCACGCGCCGGATGTATCATACGCAGAGATCACCGAAACGGTCACCGAGCAGATCATCATGCCGACGCTCCCTGCCGACATGGTGGACAAGAACATCAAGATCTTCGTCAACCCGACCGGGCGCTTCGTGGTCGGCGGACCGATGGGCGACGCAGGCGTGACGGGACGCAAGATTATCGTGGACACGTACGGCGGTATGGGGCGTCACGGCGGCGGCGCGTTCAGCGGCAAGGATCCCACAAAAGTGGATCGCTCCGCGGCTTATGCGGCGCGCTACGTGGCGAAGAACATCGTCGCCGCAGGCATCGCCGACCGCGTGGAAGTGCAGGTGGCTTATGCCATCGGCGTTGCGCATCCGCTTTCGGTGAACGTGGAAACCTTCGGTACGGCAAAGATCTCGGACGACCGCATCGCCGGATTGATCAACGATCACTTCGACCTGCGCCCCGGTGCGATCATCCGTGACCTGGGTTTGCGCAAACCGATCTATCGCAAGACCGCCGCCTACGGTCATTTCGGCCGCGACGACATCGAATTCCCCTGGGAACGCACCGATAAGGCGGAAACCTTGAAGAACGCGGCAGGGGTGTAGGAACCAACCACCAAAACACAACACGCCCCCGGAATGAACTCCCGGGGGCGTGTTGCTCTTCGGATAATGAAATCCTACGGCACGCCGAAGCGGAACTGTTCGTCCAGCAGGCTCGGAACCGCGTTGTTGTACCAGGGGAACCAGTACTCGGTGGAGAGTTGCTCCTTTGGCAGTCCCATCAACTCCGAATAACTATTGAACTGCCCGTTCTTCAACCATACCGCTCTCATCGCCGCAATGATCTTCTTGTTGTCCAGGCTGCGGATGCGGATCGGTCCGTTGTCCACACCCGGATAACTATCCCTGACGCTCTCGCCCTGATCCAGGTCGTACGTTCCCAGGCTCGTGCTTCCCACCGAGACTTCGATGGTGGTGGGAGTGGTGTCCGCATTGGCGAAGCGGAGAAACAGTAAGCGCTTCATTGAACACTGAGGAAACTTGATCCGGAGTAGATCGTGAAGGAGTGACCTATGAACAAGATTAACTGGACTGTGGTCGTCATTGTCACCATTGTTGCACTGCTTGTCTTGCAAGTGGTGGGAAGCCTGCTGGGAGGTGGGGGATACGGCGGCTGGGGCATGATGGGACCGGGCATGATGAGGGGATGGGGTTTCGCACCCATCGGCTGGATCGGGATGTTCTTCATGTGGCTGATCCCGGCTGGCTTTCTCGTGCTGACAGTGCTCGGCATTGTCTGGCTGGTACGGACGCTTGGCGGCGGGAGTAATCCGCCTGCTCCCGCGAAGACCTGTCTTTCATGCGGGCGCAGCGTGCAGGCTGATTGGAAGAATTGTCCGTACTGTGGAACAGCGTTGACCGAGTAACCCAGCCTGTAAATCAAGCGCGGATGCATAGGCTCTTCGACATCCGCTTCATTACCCGTACCATCGCATATGATTAGGCCAAAGCCACCGCGCCAATCGTTGCATCAATGATCAGAGCCTTGTAAATCTTTCCCATCTGTGAAGGGGGCGGACTCATCCTGTTTTCAATCCACCATTCGATCAGCGCCAGCAGAGAGATCGCCATGTGATTCCCCGCGATCTTGACAGGTATTTGACTGTTGGGTCGCTGGAGGGGAGCGCAGGAATTCTGGAATACTGCTGCGATATTCCTGACCACCGATTTGCGGATGCGCGCCGCGCTCTGACTCTTGAACAGGATTCGGAAGAGATCACCCTTTTGCTGGATATATTCGAAGATCAGCCTGCCCTCCGTTTCAAGCCGGGAAGTATCGGATTGTTTCGCCAATACCTCGATGTGAACCAGCAATTCCCCCATGCCTTCATCCAATACTTCCATCAACAATTGGTCGAGACTCTCGTAGTGCCTGAAAAAGGTGATGTACGCCACCTCGGCGCGGTCGGTGAGTTCCCTGATGGAGATGGAGGCGTAATCCTTCTCCAAAATCAAAGCAACCAAAGCCTCGCGTAAGATGCGACGCGTCCGCCGGACGCGCGGATCCATTTTTACGGGGGTATTTTTCTTTGGCATGGCGACCTTCCAGTTTTGATACAAATCGAGAAGTTTTATAACTTTTGTTACACCAACGCCGGATTCATGATTGACTTGCGAAGCAGTCTGATTACAATCCAAGACAATTGTTACACAGTATAACAAAAAGGAGTAACTATGAAAACCACAGCTGTGAATACAGCAAGTCCGCGTGTTTGCCTGCCCGGCCACCCGGAAGTCAGTATCCGCTTCGAATGGGCGGTGGCGCTTACATCGCTCTGGATTCTTTTCGGGCTATTTCTGGATGGCTGGGCACATATCAACATCCCCGAAACGATTGATAGTTTCTTCACGCCCTGGCACGGAGTTTTATACAGCGGTCTCGGCGTTTCGATTGCCGTCCTGGGAATCACGTACGCGACAAACTGGAGGAAAGGTTACCACTGGCTGCGATCCCTTCCGCCTGCTTACATGACTTCGCTCCTGGGAGCCGTGATTTTTGTCGTCGCGGGAAACCTGGATTTCCTCTGGCATTCGATCTTTGGATTCGAGGATGGCGTAGAGGCGTTAGTCAGCCCATCCCACTTGTCGCTGGCAGTCGGCGGCGTGTTGATGATCAGCGGTCCCTTGCGCATGGCGTGGGGTAACAGTGACTCGCAAAATACAAAGATGCCCTGGCGTGCTTTGCTATCCATGTTCGCCGTGCTGGGAGTTTTTACCTTCTTCACCGAATTCTCCAATGCCTTTGCTCATCCTCACCTCCTGACAGGTGGGATTCCTGCAGACGAGACATACTTATGGGATACCACGCTCCTTTCGTACGTGTTGATCCCCTCCGTGCTGTTCATGGGCTTCATCCTGACGGCAATCCTGCGCTGGAAACTTCCTGTGGGAAGCCTCACCCTTTTGATTGCGGGCAATTCCACAATGATGTACGTGATTACCCTGCGCTATTCACGCGAGCATTGGCAGGTGCTTACCGCGGCGTTGCTTGGCGGAATCCTGGCGGATGTGTTGTTGCACGTTCTTCAGCCATCTCGCGAACACATGAAGACGCTCCGTTGGTTTAGTTTTTTGGTACCAGCCTCGCTATTCCTGTTGTATTTCCTCTCCCTGATTCTGACCCAGGGAATCTGGTGGAATTCGAATATGTGGCTGGGCGCGATCTTTTTCAGCGGAGTGACGGGTCTCGGCTTGAGTTGGCTGGTCGTGCCGCCCTACGCGTTGGATGCAAATAAAAACTGGTAACACGAAACAGGAGACAAGACATGGAAACTACTATGAAATCCGATTCAATGATATTGAACGATCTGCAAAACGCGTACGACGCGATTGCCGACGGCTACGAACAGAAGTTGTGGTTCGATCATTACGTGTTTGGCGTGGCGCGCTTGCGAAAACAATTGATGTCCAGAGCCCGCGGAAAAATCCTGGACGTCGCGTGCGGTACAGGCTTGAACTTTTCGGCGTTCCCCTCCAAGAGCGAAATCACCGCCGTTGACTTGAGTCCCAAAATGTTGGAGAGTGCGCGTCAGAAGGTAGCCAGGTTGAATCTGAATGTGCAGGTAAAAGTCATGGATGCGCAGAACCTCGAATTCCCGGATGGAAGTTTCGACACGGTGACTTCGACCCTGTCCACGTGCACGTTCCCGGACCCCATCCTGGCTCTGCGGGAAATGGGACGCGTCTGCCGCACGGGAGGGCTGATCCTGCTGCTCGAGCATGGTCATAGCAGTTTGCCCTGGCTTGCCAGATATCAGGATCGGCATGTGATTCAACATTATCAGGAAAACGCGGGCTGCCGCTGGAATCAAGATCCATTGGATTTGGTCGAAGCGGCAGGTTTACAAATACTGAAAAGTAAACGTTCTGGTTTGGGAATGTTTCATTCCATCGAAGCAACGCCAGGGAATATGCATTCATGAATCAATACAGAGATGGCGTTCGATATTTGGTCGTGCGGTGCGCAGTGCCCCCGGCAATCAGTAGGTGACTGTTCGTGATTGTACCTCCGGTGCGTGGAATGAGCGCCCAGAGAGTGGAAGGTCCCCGGCTTTCCGTGAGAACAACAGCCTCGTGATCAATGAGAGATTCGATTCGCCTGGCAGTGATCCCAAATCTACCGCCTCGGGCAGACGAAATCTACACACAAGCGGCGTCATCACTTCAACGCGACAAACTCATATCCCGCCTTGCGCAGTTCATCCGCAATGACCTGACTGCCCTGTTCGGAAAAATGAACCGCTCTTGGCGTTAGATATTCGACCGGCGGATATTGCTCGTAAAAGTAAGGTTCCGGGAAGGCGCGCACGGTCACTATCCCGCGCCGGGCGGCATCCTGTTCGATGAAGTCATTCACTTCGCGATAATACTTGATCAACGTTTCCTTTTCTTCCGGGGTCATGGGATCACTGAACTCCCAATCGTAGAACCAGTCGCCGATGATGACCACGCGCAACAAGACCGGCGCGCCCGCGCGGAGCGCGGCGATCTCGTCAATGATTCCCGTCCAATCATCCTTTATGTTTTGAACCGATTCGCGCAAGCAATCCTGACCGTCATCGCCTCCGCACATGCCGCTCATGTACCTACCTTGCGCGCCTCCCAAATAAGACTCGGTGGGGACGCTGATTGTGACCACCTCCGCGTTTTCCACCAGCGAGCGGAATTCCTGATCAGTCTGCAATTGCTTGAGCATATCCGAGAGAGCTTTGCGTGAATGGAAGGAGACATCCGTCAGCGTGACATCCACATTCAAGTCTTCTTCGATGTAAGCCGCGTAGGTTTCGTTCCAGCGCATGGCATAGGTAAAATCCCCTCCGATGGAAACATATTCCCATTTTTCCTGCGCGCAGGCGGAAAGAATCAACGCCCCCAGCAACAGAACCGACACAACGCTCGATACTGTCCTCATATCAGCCTCCTTTGGCGAAAAGTCGGCGGAATCCGTTTGACACTTTTGTTATAGTGTAGTATAACAAATTTGAAAAATCAATACCCTTTGCTCAATCTGATAAAATTTGTTCGAAATGACACCCACATCACCCCTCCCCCTGCATATTGACCCGCAATCGAACCTCCCCATTTTTGCGCAACTCAAGCAACAAATCACATGGCTGATCGCCAGCGGAAAACTCAAGCCCGGCGACCGACTCCCGACGATCCGCGCTCTGGCAGTTCAATTGAGCGTGAACATGCACACCGTCCGGCAGGCCTATCACAGCCTTGAGTCCGATGGGCTGGTGGAAACGCGTCCGAGCCGCGGGACGCGCGTCAAGCCGTTCGAGTTGGATAAACTCGTTACAACAGAATCAGCCTCCCCGTCGCACACGATCGGGGTTCTCATCCCCAACCTTTATACGTTCTACGATCCGTTCATCAGCGGCGTGGAGGAGATCGCGCGGCGCTCGGGATACATGATCATCGTCACCATCACGCGCGACAGCGCCGACCTGACGCGCCAATCGGTGGGACAACTCATCGCGAAAAAAGTGGACGGCATCATCGCCGCTTCGCCTGTGGCGGATTCGTTCAAGCAACAACTCCCCATATCACCCGACGGTCCCCCGATTGTATACGCGGACGCGCCGCAGTTCACCACGCATTCGATTCTGTTCGATCTCGAAAACGCGGGATTCCTCGCGGCGCGGCATCTCATCGAACACGGTCACAAGCGGATCGCCTTCATCACCGCGCCGTTGACCTGGCCCAATTTTCTCGACACCTACAAAGGATTTCAACGCGCCCTCGCCGCTTCATCCCTGGACCCTGAGCCTGATTCCGTTATCGAGACTCCCGCCTACTCCCTGGAGGACGGTTATCAGGCGGGCTTGCGCCTGCTTGCGTTAAACAAACCTCCCAGAGCGGTTTTTGTTTCGGGGGATTTGATGGCGGCGGGCGTGATCCGCGCGTTGAAAGAAAACGGAAAACGAATCCCGCAGGATTTCGCCGTCATCAGCAAGGACAACATCGAACTCGCCGCGCTGATGGACCCGCCGCTTACGACGGTCAACCTGCCCTCCTACCAAATGGGCGTGGAAGCGATGAACATGCTCACGCGCCTTATCTCGAAGAAGCGACTCGACAGGAAGCGCATGATTCTGGATAGTGAACTGATTGTCCGCAAGAGTTGCGGGTGTGAATGATTCGATTGCAGTCATGAACGCCTTTGACGTACTTGAGTGAACGCAGGGATTTGGGAAGAGGACGCAACTACTCACCCCTTCTTGCATACGCAGACCCTAAGAAAACTAAACAAATCAGGGGAAGGTCGGGCAAACTTGGAGAATGACTAAATCACAACAAGCCTACCCGACCGATTTGAATGATACTGAATGGGCGCGAATTGCGCCATACCTGCCAAAGCCAAGTTCGACAGGAGCGCCTCGACAACATGGCTGGCGAACGATCCTGAATGCCATTTTTTATATCGTCAAGAACGGCTGTGTCTGGCGTGCCTTGCCTCACGATTTTCCTTCGTGGAAAACGATCTACCACTACTTTCGGCAATTTCGAAAGACCGGCTTGTGAGAGCAAATCAACACATCCATCCGGGAAGCGGTTCGAGAAACAGAAGGCAAGCAACCGCAAGCCGGCGCCATGATCGCAGACAGCCAATCGGTAAAAAGTGCCGAAGGCGGTGAAAAACGCGGTTTTGATGGTGGAAAACTGGTGAGCGGTCGTAAACGCAACCTCAGTGGGAATTCCATAGTTACATTCATCATAAGCCATTTAGCCTATCTCCTACACCGTCATTTTACGCTGTGTCCCGCTTCACACACATCTTATCATTGGGCAGTGAAGTGACTAATATCTGGATAAATCAGGTCATATTTCGTCGAGTAACGTGGCATTCGTCACTGGCTTGAAAAAGGTCCACCTGGAATAATTATCAATAAACGATGGAGAACCTCATGCGAATTTCCCGTAAACTTCTTTTCGTTCTGATGATGGGACTTATTGCACTAACCAGCCTGCCCGCATGTTCAACTCAGGAATCCACCGACCTGCGCATGATGCCATTGGATCAAATGCCAGCGGAGGTTCGATCCGCGCCTGTGACGGTGCAGACAGCGTATCAATTCAACGCAGCCAACCCCGACATCATGAAGGACATCCCCTGCTATTGTGGATGCGGGAGCATCGGTCACACCTCCAACTACGACTGCTACGTTTCCAGCGTGGACGACAAAGGCAACATCGGCTTCGACAACCATGCCCTCGGCTGTTCCATCTGCGTGGACATCACCCAGGATGTCATGCGCATGTTGAACGACGGCAAAAGTCCTCAGGATGCCAGGGCGTATATAGATGCGACCTACTCCAAGTACGGACCGTCCAATATTCCTTGAAGAAGGTACACGAGTACACAGGCAGACAGGTAAATGGAATGACAAAAAGGACGGCTTGGATTTTATTGGGATTTCTGGCGATGGTTGTTGCCTTCGCGCCGCTGCCTGTTTCCTCTTCCTCGCCTCAAGCGCGGAACTTCAGGCTGGAGGCGCGTCAATTTGCCTTTTCTCCCTCCGAACTTTTCGTCAACCCAGGCGACATCCTAACCCTCGAACTCGTCAGCACGGACGTGGTTCATGGCATCTACATTGACGGCTACGATCTCTCGGTCGAAGCCGACCCGGGTCGAACCGCAACCCTGACCTTTATCGCAGATAAACCCGGTTCCTTCCGCTTTCGATGCCACGTCACCTGCGGAGCCATGCACCCCTTCATGATCGGCAAACTGACCGTCGGTACAAACAACTGGTTATATCGCTCGATTGGATTTTCAGTCCTCGCAGTACTCGGTCTCCTTCTCTTCCCTCGCACTGACCCGAAGATTAAGCTCTGATCACTGATTACTGATTACTGATTACTGATTACTGATTACTGTTCACTGAAATGGAACTCACCCGCCTTTCTCTCCTCGAATCCGCCCTCAAAAGCCGTTACCCGCAACTGGCGGTCTTTATCGTCATGCTGGTCGGATATATCTTTGCGATTATCGCAGGTTTAATCGGCACGCCTGTTGGAAGCAGTAACTTCAGCATCGTTTTCGTCTGGATCGCGTGGTGGGCGATCCTGATTCTCATCGCCGTCCCGTTCTTCGGGCGGGGATGGTGCGCGGTCTGCCCGATCCCATTGCCTGGTGAGTGGCTGCAACGCGGCGCAGTGCTGGGTCCTCATGGAAATCGTTGGTCGAGTAGGCGGCGGGGTACCGATGCGGACTCTGTCCTACTCGACCGCCGCCGCCGTACCGAGACCAAATGGCTCAACCTGCGCGTCCCCAAGATGTTCCGCAATATATGGTTGCAAAACATCTCATTCCTTCTGCTGGCGCTCTTTAGCAGCGTCCTGCTCACCACGCCCAACATCACAGGCATCGTCCTTGCCGCGATGCTCTTTGCCGCCGTCGGGTTGAGCATGGTTTTCGAGCGCCGCGCCTTTTGCCGTTATCTTTGTCCCGTCGGCGGATTTATTGGGCTTTATTCGCAAACCGCACCGATTGAATTACGCATCAAAGATAAACAAGTCTGCGTGAAGTGTAAGGATAAACCTTGCTACCACGGCTCATCCGCAGGCTACGGCTGTCCGTGGGATGTCTTCCCTGGCGGCTTGACCAGGAACACCTATTGCGGACTTTGCATGGAATGTATCCGCACCTGCCCGCACGACAACATCGCGGTCAACCTGCGCCCCTTCTCCGCCGACCTCGCCAAACCCTCCGCACGCATGGACGAAGCCTTCAAAGCCTTCATCATGCTTGGCTCGGCGATGATCTACGCGGGCGTTTTGCTCGGACCGTGGGGCATGTTCAAAGATGCAGCGTACAACGTTGGCACTACGGCGTGGTTCATATACGCGATCATATTTCTTACGATCATCTTTGGCGTTCTTCCCGGGCTATTTACCCTGGGGCTTCTGCAAACAAAAGGCGCAGCATCACTCAAACAAAGATTTGCATCTCTTTCTACAGCGCTCATTCCACTGGGACTGATGTTCTGGGTCGCGTTCAGTCTATCCTTCGTTCTCACGAACGCGTCATATATCCTTGCCGCGCTTTCCGATCCGCTCGGGCTCGGATGGAATTTGTTCGATACAGCGAATATTGCATGGCAGCCAATGCTCACATCCGTTCTCGCGCCCGCGCAGACGCTGGCTCTGGTCGTAGGATTGATCTGGTCGGCGCGTACAGCTCAAAAGTCAGCGAATGAGGCGGGAGTTTCTCCATTCACAATCATCATATATTGTCTCATCGCCACATCAGTCATGCTCTGGTTGCTGTTATGAAACGATCAGAATTATTCTCACGCATTTTGATTATTGTTGGAATCCTTCTTGCGATTGGCGCGCCGTTATACTTCTGGAAGAGCACGCCGCTCATCCATGCGCGCATGGCGGAGGACGGCGGGTGGAGTCCCGATGTCATTCAGGCGGAAGTTGGAAAACCTCTTCACTTGAAATTCACCTCGGACGACGTGGTGCATGGTTTTGCCGTCGGTCAAATGGACATGCCAAGTGTGGACCTCCCGCCGGGCAAGGTGACAGAGGTCACGTTGATCTTCGACAAGCCCGGGACCTACACCTACTACTGCACACGCTGGTGCGGACTCAATCACTGGCGGATGCGCGGCACCATCGAAGTGACAGGCGCCTCGACCTCCCCCGAATCCTTCGATCAAACTCAGGCCGAGCCTGTTTCTGTTCCATTATACGTTTCCCTCGACCTCGACATTGACGCTCCGCACGACGCGCCCGTTATCCCTCAACAAAAACCTTCTTCGATTCGCGGCAAGCAACTGATGATCAAT
>JABWAU010000121.1 GCA_013360875.1 Anaerolineales bacterium
TTCATCCCGCCCATCGTCGCGCAGGGGATTCTTCCCTTCAGACCAATCTCATTGTCTGCTGCAAGTTTCCAGCCTTTGCCTTTGATGGCAAACCCGACCGCTTCCAGTTGCAGCGTGGCGTAGATGCTGAAGGTGTCGTGATATTCGAACAGGTCAATATCATCCAATATGACGCCCGCCTGTTTCATGGCTTTGCCCGCCGAAAGTTGGGCGGTGTCGAAGAAGAGCATGTCCTTGCGGTCGTGCAGGGCAAGCGTGTCCGACGAGGCGGCGGAGCCGGCAATCTTTACGAGTGGATGCGGAAATTCGGACGGCAGCAGGTCACGCCTCGTCAAAATGACCGCTGCCGCGCCATCGGCGTTGGGCGCCATGTCGAACATGTTGAGTGGGTCGCTGACCATTTCGGCTTTGGCATACGTTTCGAGTTTGATGGCTTTGCGGAACATGGCGTTGGGGTTGGCAACCGCGTTAGCGTGGGCAGTGAGGGCAAAGCCGGCGAAACCGTCGGCGGGAACCTGATACTCGTGCATGTAACGTTTCATGAGCAGCGCGGCTTGTGCGGCGGGAGTCATGCCCTGCACGGCTTCGAAATCGGCGTCGCCGGTGTTGGCGAGGGCGGCATCCACACTGGAACCGACTTTATCCGTGAATTTCTCCACGCCGACGACCAGCGCCACGTCCACCAGCCCGCTTTTGACGGCGAGATAGCCCTGCCTCAGCGCCGCGCCGCCCGAGGCGCCCGCGGCTTCGACGGTCACGGCTTCGATGCCGATCAGTCCCGCGAAATCGGCAATCAGCACACCGAGGTGCGCCTGGTTGGAGAGATTCGGCGCGAGCATGTTGCCAACGAATAATGACTGCGGCTTCAGCCCGCCCGCATCTTTGATTGCATCCTGAATGGCTGCAAAGGCAAGGTCGCGCAGACCAATATCCCAATGCTCGCCAACTTGTGTTTGTCCGATACCTGCGATGATTACGTCTGTCATGTATGCTCCGTAGGAAGTAGACACGTATACATGGTTTGGCTGCTTGTGTCCCTGTTTACTGTACTAGACTTCTTGCAGAAGTTCGCAAGAGAGCGCACAATACGCCGTTGCGTAGGCGACGTTCTCTAACGTCGGCTAACTTACGCAAGAGGTCTACTTTGAAAAAAGGAATTGAACGGTTTCGCCCGTTGGTTCTTTCAGGGTGATGACTGATGGTTCGACGATGTTCAAGCCGCTGTCTGCCGGCGCTTCCATGCGTGCGGTGACGGGATACTCCACGCGGCTGGGAACGGTGATGAAGGCTTTGCCGCTTTCAGCGGTCTGTGCGCCGAACTCCGCGCCGCCGGGAAGCGTGATGATGAAGGTCGCGCCGGCGAGGGGCGTATCTGCCGCGTCTATCTGCCCGTTGCCGTTGACATCCAACAGCGCCTGCGCGGTGAAGAAGGTGTCGGTCACAGCGGCGGGGGTGGATGCCGGGGTTGAAGCGGAGCAGGCGCTGAGCGCGGTCAGCGTAACGAGGCAGACTGTGATGGCAATAGTTTTCATTTCATTCTGAGCAAATAGCCGAAAAACTCGAACAAGTTGTAATCCTTCGGGCTGGGGTAATCCAGATGGTTGATGACGGTGTAGAGGAAAGAGGCGATAAACAGCCCAGCCATTGCCAGTGCGCCGATTCCAGTTGCTTTGAGTTTGTCCATGCCGCGCCGCCGCGCAATCCATTGCGCGATGAACCCTGTAATGTTGAACAGCACCAATATCCATGGCATGACAAAGTACGTCAGCCAGCCGGAATTGGCATAGGCGTTGACGCCGATGTCGTAATACCAATAATACAGGAACAGCAGATGGGTGTAATAGTATGTCAGCGGAAAGGAGAGCAGGAGGGGCAAAATCATTGGTCTACTTCATCTGCAATTTCCCGCGATATCGTACATACGTGGCGTAGTCAATCTCGGTGCGACGGGCGATGTATTCCTGCGTCTTGGGCGCCAGCCCGGCGCGGGCGGTGATGGCGTCAGTGACGGTGAGGTCGAAGGCGTCGGAGCCAGCCCCACTTCCGAAAGAGACGACGAGGATGCGATCGCCAGGCTGGGCGATGTCGAGAGTCGCAGTGAGTCCGATCATCGCCGCGCCCGCGTACGTATTCCCGATCACAGGGACGAGGAGTCCAGGTTCGATTTGTTCCATCGAGAAGCCGAGTCCCGAGGCGACGCGCTGCGGGAACTTCGTGTTGGGCTGGTGGAAGACTGCCCACTTGTAGTCTTTGGCGGTGGTGCCTGAGGCTTCCATCAGGTGCGTGGCGGCTTCGGTGATGTGTTTGAAGTAGGCAGGCTCGCCGGTGAAGCGCATGCCGTGTTCGGGATATTTCGCGTCGGAGCGCCGCCAGAAATCAGGCGTATCGGTGACATAGGAATACGAGGCGTTGATGACTGCCAGCGCTTCTTCGGCGGGACCAAGGATGTAGGCGCCGCCGCCCGCGCCTGCGGTGTACTCGAGCGCGTCGCCGGGCTTGCCCTGCGCCGTGTCCATGCCGATTGCCATCGCGTACTTGCCCATGCCCGAGCCGACCAAGCCCATCGCGGCGACGAGCGCTTCGGTGCCGGCTTTACAGGCGAATTCCCAATCGGCGGCTTGTGTGTTGGGGACCGCGCCAATCGCTTCAGCGACTAACGTTGAGGTTGGTTTCACCGCATAAGGGTGGGACTCAGACCCGACCCAGACCGCCCGCAGTTCGGTCGGGTCAATTTGCGCGCGTTTCATCGCATTGCGCGCCGCTTCGATGGACATGGTGATGACGTCTTCGTCCAGCCCGGGGACGGCTTTCTCCTTGATGGGGAGTCCGCCTTTGCCGCCTGTCCATACGCGAGCGACTTCCTTGGCGGGCAGACGATAGCGCGGCACGTACGCGCCATAGCCGATGATGCCAACGGGCTTGGCGGGTTTGAGGAGGGTGGGGGAGTGGGTGTGAGGGGTTGTCATTTAGTTTTCCTTGCAATATATAGTCAGTAGATCACGAAAGCGCGTATTAGGCGGTCTCTACCGCCGTATTTGCGCCAGAGGGCGCAAATTACGCGCTATTTTCGTGGAGTACTGATAGTTGTTTTCAGCTTGATAAATGTTTTGGATTCGTAATCCAATCCACCCGAATATGATTGCTCCCCAGATCAGAACAGTTATCCAAATTGACCACATGCCTGACCTGGTTTGTAATTCAGAAAAAAATGATCCTATGAATGATGCAACCACTCCAATTAAGATGCCTAATTTTCGTCCTTCTATTACATTATTTGACGATTTGTTCTGGTGCTGCCAATAAAATAAACTAAGTATTGTTCCAGCTGCTAAATAAGGTATCAGCAAAAATAATGAAATAGCCATAAAAATTCCGCATGCCTAGGCGGGTGGAAAAATAACTGGAAAAGGTTGACGGTAAGAAATGCGCCATATAAGGTCTTGAATCTCACCAAGTAGTGGTGACACAATTAATGTCATTGCTATAGCAAGAAATCCGTATCTAATACCAAGAAAAACGGCTGATGTAACGGAAGTAGGTTTCATTTTTACAAAGACTCTATTGTTCATGCCAATACCAAAACTTTGATGTCAAGCCTGCGTGGTTGACCTCACCCCTGCCCCTCTCCTGAAGGAGAGGGGGAAAGGCGCGCGGGGTACAGACTTCCGAAGTCTCTGAGACTTCGGAAGTCTTTGCTCACTTCTTGCCAACCTTCTTGCTCGCATTCATAATCGTCATGCCGACCACTTCTTCGCCTTCGTAACGAACAAGCACATCATTGTCCAGTAATTCCGAGTCATCAGCGCGGTTTGGTTTCTTGAAATTCAAATACAAAACATCGGCTTCCTCATCGTAAGAAAACCAGATATTCTTCTGGTGGAGTTGTAACACCTGGGGTACAACAGTTAGTACCTGGTCAAGATTTACCGTTGCCATACTTTCTTTCTCCTTTCGAGCGATTTCCATCGCTTCGTTAGAAAAGCAGTAATGATAAAGCCATCTTCTGCGCTTGTTTCCCGATAAACAGCGACAATAAATTTTCCTGTTTCGATTTCACGCACGGCGAGCAATTCGCCTTCGTTGCCTTCAAACACTGCCAGTGGTTCCTGAACAGTTTCAAGGACATCGTAGAGATAACCTGCCATTTCCGCATGTTCCTCGGTGATGTGTACCCAGCGTTCGTCGGGCAATCTTATTGTTACGCCGTTTACAGATTTGGCAGTATGAGCCATTATGCTTCCTCATTGGCTTTGATTTGGGAGTCAATTTCCTTTTTGTGGCTGCGTTCGTAAGCCCATGCATTCGCAAGGTCTTCCGCGCGCAAGGTGGGATAGGAGCGCAATAACTCCGCTTCGCTTGTCCCCAATCGCCGCGCTTGAACCAAAACCCAAACAGGGATGCGCGTGCGGACAATGCACGGCTCGCCGCCAGAGATTTTTGGGTTGCTTTCAATGCCCGGGAACGCATCGTCCAAATCACGCGCCGCCCACTGAAGCAATTGGGCTTTTTCGGAACGAGATAGTCCTTTGTAGATTTTTTCGAGATTTCGAGTGTGTTGCATATTTAGAACCTTTCATCTCGTACCAACTATTATACATTCCAAAATTTTGACGTTAAGCCTGCCTGCGGTTTTCAACGGATTGCTTCGCAGAACGGATGCGCGGATGGTTGGTCAACGGACTTTGTCACGAACTCACGGAAAGAAACGGATTGGGGACTCATTTCTTGTGCTTTGCAACTTCCTCTTTTGCTTTTTCGAGGACTTGATTCCACATCTCGAGGGTTTCTTGCCCGATGTGAGCGGCTTCTTTTGTAACCAAGTCGAAATCAATGGACAAGTCGCTTGCGCCGCTTAAGTCAAAAACGACCATTGCATAAATATCTCTGGGATGTTTATCCGATCTGCCTTCATCCCATGCCCAGAGTTTCCCAATAATTATGTCGGATGGTTGCGCGACCCACGCTGAAAAGGAATTCCCTGCGGGATCAACGAAATCACGGCGAACTCGGCGGTCAAAAGCGAGCTGATAATCTGGGTCTCGTTTCAACGGGACAAGGTCAGCTTTGATGCCTTCGTTTGTGTCAATGAGATTGAACATGATCCCCATTTGAACGGAGTTTCTCATCATTTCAGGGTCGGCATAATAGCGCGGCAGAGGAAATCTCTGCGAAAGCGCGTCAAAATCTTCTTCTCGTAAATCTACAAGGATGTCAATATCAAATGTCACGCGGGTAATGCCGAAGGGATAGCCGCCAAATGCGCCGACAATCATATATGGCGCGCCGATTTCGTCCAAGGCTCTGACAACTTGAACATAGAATGAGATAGCTGTCATCTTGTCTCCATTCGTACAGGAGTTAGGTAAGTCAGTACCTTCATGTTGATTTCGGAGAGTGAAAGCATCGGGAATTTCCTGTAGAATGTTCCGCGCAAAGCCGCCATGGAAAACTCTTGTGCATTCAAGCCAGGGATAAGGCGTTTTTCAGGTGGCATTTTGGCAAGCAAATCCAATTGAACCCAATCAATCGGGTCAAAGCCGTTGACTATTTTTTTGATGTCTTCTGATGTTAGAGCTTGTTTTTCCATAGTTTCTTTTGAATATACCAGAACTTTAATTTTGATTTTGGTTCATAGGTTTTTATGAAAAAGGATTTTCTCTATCTTGAACAGGCGGTTGATTCCGCTCCTCCATAAAATCTTCTGAGAAATTTTTCAAAATCTCTTCCGCTCTGTCAATTCTAACCACCTTCTCCGCCACCATCTGCGCGGCAACTTTTTCGATCAATTCTCCACTCGCGCCTGCGGCAATGGCAACCTGCCTTGCGTGTAGCGACATGTGTCCGCGCTGGATGCCTTCAGTGGCTAGGGCACGAAGCGCCGCCATGTTTTGAGCGAGTCCCACCGAGACGATGATCTCGGCGAGTTCGGAGGCGGTTTTTACGCCCATCAATTTGACTGCGGCTTGCGCGGCAGGATGGACTTTGGTCGCGCCGCCAACGATGCCGACTGCCATGGGCATTTCGAGCGTGCCAACGAGATTACCGTCTTTGTCCTTGCCCCAAGTAGATAATGATGTGTACTTCCCTGAACGAGCAGCATAGGCATGCGCGCCCGCTTCGATGGCGCGCCAGTCGTTGCCGGTGGCGATGACGACCGCGTCTACGCCGTTCATGATGCCCTTGTTGTGGGTGGCGGCGCGGTAGGGGTCGGCAGCGGCAAAGGCGTAGGCGGCGATGATGCCATCGCGCACTTGTTCGCCGCTGTAGGACAAATTTGCAATTTGTCCACTGGGCAAGTTGGAAACTTGCCCTACGGTTTCAAACGCCAGTTCTTTCACGGGGATGGTGCAGCGTGCGCGCGCAATGCGCCGGTCTGCGAGGTTAGACAAAATCCGCAAATGGACTTTTCCGCCTGTGATCGCTTCAACTTTGGGGGCGAGGCGCTCGCAGGCGGTGTTGACCGCGTTTGCGCCCATCGCATCGCGGACATCGTAAATCAAATGGACAACCAGAAAACCGCCGATGGGAGAATCTTCGATCACCCGAACTTCCAGGTCGCGCGCGCCACCGCCGAATTTTTTGAGCACGGGGTCAATCGCGTCGGCTTCAGCGAGCAGTTCGGCTTTGTGTTCGTAGAGTTTGAGTTTCGCTTCGTGCAGGTTGACGATGTTGATGACCTGCATCTGCCCGATCATGAGCGGATCAGTGATCGTGGCTTTGAATCCGCCGCCGGCGCGGGCGAGTTTCGCCATGAAGGAAGCGCCCGCCACCACCGACGGCTCTTCGATTGCCATTGGAACGAGAACATCCTTGCCATTCACTTGGAAATTCAGAGCGATTCCCAGCGGCAGGCTGTGCAAGCCGATCACGTTTTCGATCATGGGGTCGGCGGCTTCAGCGGAGAGTCCGCCCAGGGTCCACGCGGACAGGTTTTCGGGAGTCTGACCCGCCGCGTCCGCCAGCCTGGCATGGCGTTCTTCGAGAGTCATGTTGTAGAATCCGGGGATGCGGGAAGTTGTCATGTATACACCTTTCGCCAAATTGTAAGCCTGCCATCTTTCAAAATCTATCACATTTTATGAGATAATTTGAGATATGTTGCTAACCAGAGAACAATTGCAGGAACGCCTGATCGCCCTGCACGAAGCCAGCCTGGAACTGGTCAAGAACGTCGCCCTGGAGAATTTGCTGGAGCGGATCGCCGCGGTCGCATGCGAACAGGCGAATGCGCGGTATGCCGCGTTGGGGGTGCAGGGCGAGGGGCGTGCGCTCGAGAAATTCATTACCGTAGGGCTGAGTGAGGAACAGATCCGCCGCATCCCGCATCCGCCGCTTGGGAGGGGCTTGATCGGGGAATTGATGAATACAACGGGTCCCTTGCGCGTGCCGGTCATTCGGGAGGATCCGCGCTCGGTCGGATTCCCCGAAAACCACCCGGTCATGGTTTCGTTTTTGGGTGTGCCGATACGCGTGGGGGAGAAGCAGTTGGGGCAGATCTATTTGACGGATAAGATCGGGGCGGATGAATTTTCGGCGGACGACGAAAAGATCATTCAAATGCTGGCGACGTATGCCGGCGCGGCGATCCAGAACGCCCAACTCGTGGAGGGGATGAAGGACCGCGATCAGGCATTGACCCGACGCACCGAAGACCTGACCTTGTTGAACGATATCGCTTCCGTCCTGACCTCGAGCCTAGAACTGGACGAAATACTTAATAAGACCCTCGGGCTTGTGATGAACTACATGAGGGTGGAGGCGGGCGAGATCTTCCTGTTGGAGGAGGATGGAAAGACCCTGCAAATGGTCTTGCATCGCGGGCAGGCGGCTGAAGCCTTCTGGACGCGGAATCTGTTCAAGGTAGGCGACGGTTATGTCGGCATTGTGGCTGCCACCCGTAAACCGCTGGTCAGCGCCGATCTCGCAACCGATGTCCGCTTTTTGCGTGAAGCGATCGTCACAGCGGGATTCCGCCAGATTGCGTGTATTCCCATGCTTTCGGGCGAAAATCTAATGGGCGTGATGAGCGTCGTCTCGCGAAACAGGGATCCCATAGACGACCGAAGCGTGGAAATGATGGCGGCGGTGGGCAATTGGGCTGGCCTGGCGATTGAAAACGCCCGCCTGCACGCCAACGCTCGCCGGCTCGCGATATTGGAGGAGCGTGAACGCATCGGTATGGACCTGCACGACGGGATCATCCAATCCATTTACGGCGTGGGATTATCCCTTGAAAACGCCCTGCATTCGATTGACGACAACCCGGACGACGCCAAACAGTGCGTGCAAAACGCGATTAACGGGTTGAACCAGGCAATTCGCGACCTCCGTTCCTACATTCTGGACTTAAAACCGCGTCAACTGGGCAACGACGGCTTGATCATCGGCATAAAACGGCTGATCGCCGAATATCGCGCCAATACTTTTGCCGAAGTCAGGTTCACCGAACCCGATTCAGACATGAAGGAACTGCCGCAAACCCACATTCTGGCGTTGTTCCACATCTGCCAGGAGGCTTTAGCCAACGCGGCAAAACACGCAAAGGCGAAAAAAGTGCAAATATCTATCTGGTCAACCGATACGCGGGTGCTTATGGAGATCATTGACGACGGTAAGGGCTTCGACGTGGACACCGTGAGCGCCAATATCGGTCATGGACTTGCAAACATGCACACCCGCGCCCGTTCCGTGGGCGGCGAAGTGGATATTTCATCGGTTCCGCATGGCGGCACGACTGTTCTTGCTTGGGTCCCCCGGGCGCGAACGCATGAAGCAGGCGGATGAAAAGATTCTTTAATGTTGAATCACAGAATCCTGAGTCTCGTTCACCGCTTGTCCATCGAATTCTATAACGCGTTTTTTTAAGACCAAACTTCCAAAGCTGCATTTGCGCCGATCATTCGACCGATCAACCCTATATGTGGGGGTGTGGATAACTCTTTGAAGGATACTTGGCTGAAACGAGTGTTCTATGAAAGAACCCCAACGAACAAATTCGCGCGCTGAATCTTTAACGTTGAGCGACCTTAAAAAAGCGGATGTTTTAAAACAAACGTAGGCTTTACGTGTTGTTATTTTCCGCAACTATCTGCTAGAATGTTGTCGCGCTGACGTAAAGGATGTGGAGAATAACTCACATCTTACAATCCCTGTAATATCCTGTTACAACAAAAACAAACCCAAAACAAGCCGCCGGCAAGGCGGATTAATTCGACATGGCTTTCAACCATGTATCATCATCGCAACGGAGCAATGTATGAACGCTGATCAAGCATGGCAATCGGTACTTGGACAACTCCAAATGGAAATGCCCCGCGCTTCCTTCGATACCTGGGTGCGGGATACCAAGCCCGTTTCCTACAAAGACAGCACTCTGACCATCGGCGTACGCAATGCGTATGCCCGTGACTGGCTCGAAAGCCGCCTGGCAGGCACTGTGAACCGCCTGCTCCTCAATATCCTGAACTCATCCGTCAACGTTCATTTTGTCGTTCAATGATTGGAAAGGCGATCGGCCGGCGCTTACCGTGAATTCCGGCGATCCGTGGATGCACACACTGGGGGTGGTGAATCACGCGAGAGACAAGCGGCTCGCATACGAGGCTGTGCGTGCAGCGTTTAATAACGAGAAATTTTCCGCCCTGCCGATTGGCCATAATCCTTCGTCATCTCCTATTGTTTATGTACTGGCCGGACTTGTCATTCTTGTCGGAACGGCATATTGGTACAACTCCAGCCGCCGTTTTCGCGAGTCGCTCAACCGCTCAATAGTGAACTCGTATAATTTCTTCTCCGATATCCGCGACCAGCGCATTGTAACCGTTTTGCACAGTACGCTTCTCGGGCTTGTTGTGTCCGCGGGTACGGCGATTGTTCTGTCGAGTCTGTTGTTCTATTTCCGCCACAGTCTGGTGTTGGATAATCTGTTGTCATTCATCCTTATTTCGGATAGAGTGAAGCACGAGGTAATCGAGTTGGTCCGGCAGCCGAACAAGTTCATTGTTGTGTTTACCGGCGTATTCTTTCTGCATCTTCTCGTTATCAGTATGCTTCTGTGGATGGTGGCCCCCCTGTTCAAGGCTCGCATCTACCCGTATCATGCGTATGCGGTCACCATGTGGTCAACGCCGCCGTTGCTCATTCTCGTTCCGTTCGGCATGATTTTGTTCAGATTGATGGATAGCCCGGTGTACGTGCTGCCGTCCATTCTATTGGCGGTGTTGCTGATGTTCTGGGTTGCGCTGCGCTTTCTGAAGGGCATCTCGATCATCCTTGATGTCTACCCTCTCAAGATGTACATCGCCGCGCTCTTGATGGTTGCCGTGCTGGGTGCCGGTTTGTACTTCTATTTCGATCGCACCGAATCAGCGTCTGCGTACGCAAAATACTTGTACAACAGTGTGGCAAGCAAGCAGCGCTAAATGTACCTATCCAAGCTCGAAATAATCGGCTTCAAATCATTTGCGCAGAAGGTGAATCTCTCGTTCGATTCGGGCATTTCGGCAATTGTCGGCCCGAACGGTTGCGGTAAAACAAATATCGTTGATGCAATCCGGTGGGTGTTGGGTGAGCAGCGGTACAGTGCCCTCCGGTCCGAGAAGATGGAAGATGTGATTTTTAACGGAACGAAAAGCCGTAAACCGCTTGGCATGGCCGAGGCATCTCTTGTTATCGAAAACAACAAGGGAATTCTTCCCTCTGAATACACGCAAGTTACTGTGGGCCGGCGTGTGTATCGTTCGGGCGAGAGCGAGTATCTGTTGAACAAAGTTCCGTGCAGGCTCAAGGATATTCTCGACCTGTTCATGGATACGGGAATGGGTGCCGATGCGTATTCGGTAATTGAATTGAAGATGGTGGAAACGATTCTGAGCGACAGAACCGAGGAACGCCGCCGTCTGTTTGAAGAAGCCGCGGGTGTCACAAAGTACAAGCACCGCCGAAAAGCCGCCTATCGCAAACTTGAAGCCGTTCAGGCCGATCTTGTTCGCGTGAACGACATTGTGCTGGAAGTTCAAAAAGCAGTCAACTCACTCGAACGTCAGGCACGGAAAGCCGAGCAATACAACGAGCTTAGAACGAGGCTTCGTGCATTTGAGATTGATTTGATGGAACGCGAGTATGCCCAGCTTCTCGGACGCGTCGAACCGCTGCAGGTTCGATTTGCTGAAATGACTTCCAGCAGGGCACAGATTGACGTTGATCTCTCCCGTGAAGAAACAAGGCTCGAAGAACTCCGCCAGTCGATGAACGAAGCCGAGAAGCGTCTGATTGAAGCACAGCGCGATGTCAGCCAACACATGGAGAAGGTCAATCGCATCGAGCAGAAGAACCTTGTTGCCGCTGAACGCTCGAAAGCGCTTCACGACAACATACTCCGGTACGAACGTGAACGGGAAGAACAGCGCGGCGAGAAGGCCCGCCTTGAATCGCTTGTGGTGTCGCTCGAGCAATCCATTGTTGAGCTGACGGCGCAGCAACAACAATTGAAAGAGGATCTCACGCTTCACCGTCAGCAAGCATCCGAAGCCGGCCGGAGACTCGACGAAAAGGAAGCCGACTTGGCATCCCTGAACGAACGGACGCTTGAGTTGGTTCAATCAATATCCGAGCGACAACGCGCTCAGGATAAGCAGAAGGGTCGCGTGGAAAACCTCAATGGCCGGATGGCGCGGGCGGAGGAGGAAAACCGGGAGTACGAAGACGAACTCGTCCGGCTCGCAGCCGAAGTGGAAGAACACACGACGCAAGACAAGCAGCTTCGCAGGCAATTCAGTGAAG
>JABWAU010000122.1 GCA_013360875.1 Anaerolineales bacterium
GATCTTCAACAACACAAAATTCGACGGTGTGAAGATATCCCTATATTTCGAAAACACTGCGTTTGGCGAGTGCGGATTCGCATACATTCCGATATTCGGCAAAAATCAGAGTGAAACATACACTCATTTCGTCCAGGGAGCGTACACCATGTATGCGTGGACGGACGACGGAAAACTAAACGTTGGTCCCGCTTTCGTAAATATCACGGGCTCAGATCTGACGACTTTCGAAATCCGCGATAACACCATCAATATTTCGGGTCCGTAATCCGGCAAATCGCTGAATCAAAAAGCCGGCAGTACCGCCGGCTTTTTGATTCTAATGAGATAGTATCTGCGAGAGGAACAACTTCGTGCGGTCCTCCTTCGGATTTTTGAAAATCTCCTCGGGGGCGCCGCTCTCCACGATCTGACCCTGATCGAAGAAGAACATCCTGTCCGCCACAGCGCGGGCGAAGCCCATTTCGTGCGTGACCACCAGCATGGTCATGCCCGATTTCGCCAGTTCAATCATCACGTCCAACACTTCCTTGATCATCTCCGGATCAAGCGCAGAGGTCGGCTCGTCGAATAGCATGATCTTGGGCTGCATCGCCAGGGCGCGGGCGATCGCGACGCGCTGCTGCTGCCCGCCGGAGAGTTGACCGGGGTATTTGTGCGCCTGTTCTGGGATTCCGACCCGCTCCAAAAGTTCCATGGCGATCTGTTCGGCTTTATCTTTGTTCCACTTCCGCACCCACACCGGCGCAAGCATGATGTTCTGCATCACCGTCAGATGCGGAAACAGGTTGAACTGTTGAAAGACCATCCCCACTTCCGAGCGAATCGCTTCGATGTTCCGCACATCGTGGCTGAGTTCGATGCCATCCACAATGATCCTGCCGCGCTGGTGTTCTTCGAGGCGGTTGAGCGTCCGAATGAAGGTGGATTTGCCCGAGCCTGACGGACCGAAGATGACGATCACTTCGCGCTTATAGACCTGCATGGAAACGCCGCGCAAAGCGTGAAAATTCCCATACCATTTATGAACATCCTCACACTGAATGATGGGTTCGCGCTTTTCCTGGTTTTCACTCATGGTTTTTTTCCTGTTTCCTGATTTGCGTATGGCTTAACGTTCGCCTACGCCCAGCGCAACCTCCAGCCGCTGGCTGAGGTAAGCCATAAAGTAACTAAAGAGCCAGTAGATCGCCGTGACGAACAAATACGCCTCCCGCTGCAGACCGATGAACTGCGGCTGCGACACAATGCTTTTCGCAATCCCAAGCAGATCCAGCAGTCCGACGATCGCCACGAGCGAAGTATCCTTATACAAGGCGATGAATTGCCCGACCAACACCGGAATGACGTTGCGAAGCGCCTGCGGAAGGATGATAAGCATGGTGGTTTGAACGCCGCTCAAGCCCATGGCGTGAGCCGCCTCATACTGCCCGTGAGGGATGGCTTGCAGTCCGCCGCGGATATTTTCCGCCTGGTAGGCGGCTGTGAACAGAATGATGCCCACCATGGCGCGCAGGACTCGGTCAACGGTCATGTCAGCCGGCAGAAACAACGGCAGCATGATCTGCGCCATGAACAGGATCGTCACAAGTGGGACGCCGCGAATCAACTCGATGTAGCCGATGCTCACCCAGCGGATGATCGGCAGGGGCGAACGGCGACCCAGCGCCAGCAGAACGCCCAAAGGGAACGAGAAAAGAATGCCCACGACAGTCAGAAGAAATGTAAGCAATAAGCCGCCCCACAGGTTGGATGGCACAACCGGCACTGCGCCCTCGGCGGAAGTCATCCCGCGCACGATCAAAATGACCAGGGGAAAATAAACGATCCAGAGATTGATGACCGTCCGCTGGAGGCGTTTTCCACCCAATCTTCCCAGCCCAAAGCCAGCCAGCGCGATCACATCCAACGCGATCAGATGCCCGCGTGCGGCGGAACCATCCATGGAGGAGGACCATGCCAATCCCAGCACGGCAGCCAGGAAGAGGATGCTCCACAGCCGGTAGCCGCGTATCCACACACCCCACGAAAGCCCGCCCACAGCCGCAAGCAGATGCAGGCACAGCCAGATGCGCCAAATCTGCCCGACGGGATATTGCCCCACCATCAACAACCGCATATTGACGAGAACGACATCCCAGCGCGCCTGTTCGAGGGACCAGGTGATCGCGGGCTTGCCAATGGCGTAAATGATGCCCACAGCCAGAAAAGTGAGGAGCGCGTTGTACCAGGTATTGAAGAGGTTTTTATAAACCCAACCAAGCAAGGTATAGCGTTCGATGGGGGGCGGAAGAACGTTTTCGGTGGAAGCAATGGCGCGGCGGGTCATTTAACGCTCCACAAAACGGATGCGGCGGTTATACCAGTTCATGAACAACGAAGTGAGCAGGCTGATGGAAAGATAGATCAGCATGACCAGGGCAATCACTTCCACAGCGCGCCCGCTTTGATTCAGGATCGTGCCGGAGACGGAAAACAGATCGGGATAACCGATGGCGACAGCCAGGGATGAGTTCTTGGTCAGGTTGAGATAATGACTGGTCAATGGTGGGATGATCACCCTTAATGCCTGCGGAAAGACCACCAGACGGAGGATTTGGAATCCGTTCAGTCCGATCGCCTTCGCCGCCTCGACCTGCCCTTTCGCCACGGATTGGATTCCGGCTCGAACCACGTCGGCGATGAAGGCGGAGGTATAGATGGCAAGTCCCGAGAGCAGCGCCATGAATTCCGGGGACAATTGTTTCCCCCCGGCAATCCGCAATCCCTGAACCTGCGGCGGATCCAGGCTGAGCGCCGGGCTGGGAAGCATAAACCAGCCGGCTGCGGCGACCAGGAGGAAGATCGCGGTCGCCCATCCCCAAACCAGCGGAGTGCGCCCGGTGCGCCGCCCGTGCCACGTCAACCCGGCGGCAGCGAGCAGCGCCAGCGCCAACCCAATCCCCAAAATAACAAGATAAGATGGATAGGTCTCGGTGGGGATTCCCCACGGAACTGCAATACCCCGATTGGTCAGCATGATGGGACCGGGGAGCGTGATCGCCTGATTGATCCTCGGAAACTTCAAAAAGACGCCCGTGTACCACAGGATCAACAGGACGAGCAGGGGGATGTTTCGCAGGAATTCGATGTAAAGCCGCGCCAGGTATTGGACAAGGAAGTTTTGCGAAAGCCGCGCCACACCAAAGATGATCCCCAAAATCGTGGCAAGGAGAATACCCAGCCCGCTGACCAGCGCCGTGTTCAGCAGACCGATCTGGAAGGCGCGCAGATAGGTCGAACTACGATCGTACGGGATGAGGTACTCGCCGATGTCGAATCCCGAGGTTTGATGCAGGAACGAAAAACCCAGCGCCAGTCCCTGCCGCTGCAAGGTGGCTATCATGTTTTGAATCAAATAGCCGAAGAACAGGAGCAGAAGGATAATGAAGACCACTTGTGCAAAGACGCGCTGAAAACGCACATCCCGCCAAAATGGCGTGCCGCTTCGCACTCGCGTTGCATGATTTTGCATGAGACGGGAAAATAATATCGAGAGATCAGGGCAGTTTCGAGCTGCCCTGATCTTTTGGTTCTACGATTGGTTTAGCGGAAAGGCGGTGAATAGAGAGCGCCGCCGTCCGTGTACAGGCTGTTCAATCCGCGCGGGATGAACGTGGGCGTGCCCGGACCGAGATTACGATTGTAGATCTCCTCGTAGTTGCCGACCAATTTGATCACGTTGTAAGCCCAGTCATTGCTCAAGCCCAGTTTGGGACCCATATCGCCCTCCACGCCCAATAATCGCCGGATCTCGGGGTTGACGGCGTTTGCACGTTGATCGTCCACATTTGCGGAATCGACTCCGTACTCCTCCGCCGCGATGACGGCATAGACCGTCCACTTGACGATGTCAAACCATTGGTCGTCGCCGTGGCGCACAACGGGGCTGAGCGGTTCCTTCGACAGGGTGACATCGAGGATGACGTGGTTCTCCGGGTCGGGCAGAACGGCTTTGGCTGCGGAGGACAATTGCGACTTGTCCGAAGTCACGGCGTCGCAGCGGCCCTCGGCATACGCGCCGTAGGTCTGGTTGACGTCCTCATAGACCGCGGGCGTATAGGTCACATTATTGAGCGCCATCGCATCAGCCAGGTTGAGTTCGGTCGTAGTGCCTTTCTGGACGCAGACCGTACCGCCTTCCAGATCGTTCAGGGTGGTAATGCCGCTGTCGGCAGGCACCATAATGCCCTGACCATCGTAGAAAGTGGTGCCGGTGAAATTCAAACCGTTATCCGTATCGCGCGTCAACGTCCACGTAGTGTTGCGGATCAGGACGTCAATTTCGCCGGTCTGCAGGGCGGGCAGGCGTTCCTGCGTGGTCAGGTTCCGGTATTCGACCTTGGTGTCGTCGCCGAAAATGGCGGCAGCCAGAGCGCGGCAGAAGTCAACGTCGAAGCCGGCGTAGGCGCCGGAGGGATCCAGGAAGGAAAAGCCGGGCAATTGACCGTTGACGCCGCAGATGAGGGTGCCGCGCGCCTGCACAGCCGCGAGCGTTTCACCGAAGCCGGGCGCCTGGGCAACCTGCACCTGGACTTGAACCTGGGGCGTTCCGGCCGGCGCGGTAACGACTACAGTCTGTATCACCTTTTCGGCGGTAGGCACCGCTCCCCCTCCGCACGCTGCAAGGACGAGGCTGAAGACAACGAGCATCGTCATGGTTGCAAACAGTTTACGCATATTCTCCTCCTCGAGAAATAGGTTTGGGTTTATACGACAGTTTGGGCAAAGTCAGTTGTATCCGGTAAAGCCACCTCCTTTCAACATGGTTGCACGCATTATAGTATAAAAATCGCGAATGAACAGGTTGTTTGCGGCATCTTTCAAAGTTCCGCGCTCACGGAGGCAAAACGCGCATTCGTCAATTTTGCGATATCGTCCACCGGAAGTTTGATGTTCAAGCCTCTTTGTCCGCCAGATACGTGAATCTCCCGAAAGTTCCGGGCGGAAGAATCGATCACCACCTGGAAACCCTTGTTGAGGAGCGCGAGCGGAGAGATGCCGCCCGCCTGCAAGCCGGTCAACTGTTCCGCTTCGCGTTCGGTGGGCAGATGCACCTTCTTTTCGCCCAACGCCGCGGCGAGGGCTTTCAAATCCACGTTCGAGGGAGCGGGAACAAGCGCAAGCAATGGCTTTTTGGGTTTCTCGCGGGTGACGACAATCGTCTTGAAAACGGAGGCAGGTTCAACCTCGAGAAGACGCGCCGTTTCCAGCGCGCCGAGTTTTTCGCCGGGGAGTTCGTACGCGGTGTAGGGAATTCTGCGGGAATCCAGCAATCGGGTGACGTTATTCCTGATCGGCATCGTTTGGAATTTTACCAGCGAATGAAACCCGCCGCATCCCCGACCCCCACCGCCCGCATTGCAATAGCCTGTCACGCCGCCGACGGGCTTTTCTTCCGCGCTCACGAGCGTAGTAAAATACTCCGCGATGAAAGACGCGAATACGGTCGTCCCCTTTGAAAAACTGATCGAACAACTCCCCGAGCATTACACGCTGGCGGACAAGGAGTTGGTTCAGCGCGCCTATCGCATTGCGGAAGAGGCGCACCGCGGACAGAAACGCCATTCGGGGGAGCCGTACATCAATCACTGCGTTGCCGTGGCGGGCATCCTGGCAGATTTGCGCGTGCCGCCCGAAGTGGTCGTCGCAGGTCTCCTGCACGACGCGGTCGAAGACACCCTCCTCACCCTGGAGGACATCCGCCGCGATTTCGGGGATACGGTCGCCAATCTCGTGAACGGCGTGACCAAACTGACCAAACTGCCGCGCGTCTCACGCGGCGACCAGCACAAGGAAACCGGCGACGAAGGCGGAAACGGCTCGAAGCCGCTGGAGGAGCCGGAACACCCGAAGTCGCGCAAACAGGATCTCAAATCCGAGACCCTGCGCAAGACCTTCCTCGCCATGGGCGAGGACGTGCGCGTGGTCTTGATCAAACTGGCGGACCGCCTGCACAACATGCGAACCCTCCACCACGCCCCCGAGGAAAAGCAAAGGCGCATCGCCAAAGAGACCCTGGATATCTTCGCCCCGCTCGCCAACCGCCTCGGCATCTGGCAGATCAAGTGGGAATTGGAGGATCTCGCCTTCCGCTACGTCAACCCGGAAAAATACAAGGAAATCGCGAACCAACTCAGCGAAAAACGCCCCGACCGCGAGGCGCAGATCGAAGTCATCAAGGACGCGCTCGTCAAACTTCTCGCCAGGAACAACATCCACGCCGAGATCAGCGGAAGACCCAAACACATCTATTCCATCTACAAGAAAATGATGAAGAAGGGCAAGCCGTTCGACCTGGTGCGTGATGTGCGCGCCGTGCGCCTCATCGTCCCGGACATCCCGTCCTGCTACGCCGCCCTGGGCGTGATCCACACCCACTGGCGACCCATCCCCGGCGAATTCGACGATTACATCGCCGCGCCGAAGGACAACTTTTATCAATCGCTTCATACGGCGGTGATCTATGACGACAAGCGCCCGCTCGAAGTGCAGATCCGCACCCCCGAAATGCACATGAACGCGGAATACGGCATCGCCTCGCACTGGAGGTATAAGGAGGACGGGCGCATCTCGGACAAGGCGTACGAAGACCGCATCAACTGGCTCCGCAGCATGATGGAATGGCGCTCCGAAGTGTACGACGCTCAGGAATTCGTGGAAGGCATGAAGACCGACGTCTTCCAGGACCGCGTCTACGTCTTCACCCCGCGCGGCGACATCATTGACCTCGCAGCCGGTTCCACGCCGATTGATTTTGCCTACCACGTCCACACCGACATCGGTCATCGCTGCCGCGGCGCGCGCGTCAATGGAAAACTCGTCCCGTTATACCAGGAATTGAAGACGGGCGACCAGGTCGAAATCCTGACCGCGAAGCGCGGAGGTCCAAGCCGCGATTGGTTGAACCCGAATCTCGGTCTGGTCAAAACGCAGCGCGCGCGTTCCAAGATCAAAGCCTGGTTCAAGAAACAGGAGGTTGAGCAGAATCTCGCGCAGGGACGCGCCACCATCGAACGCGAACTGCAGCGCCTCGGCATCACCGGCATGAACTTCGACAACATCGCGCGCGACCTGGGTTACAAAACGCCCGACGAATTGTTCATCGCGCTCGGCACCGGCGACCTGTCCATCAGCCGCGTCATCCGCCGCTTCGCAGAGACCGAGGAAAGCACCGACGTGCTTGTGGCGGGCACGCAGGCAAAGGAAACCGTCAGCACCGATACCATCGAGGTCGTGGGCTTGAAGGGCCTGCTCTCACAAATGGCGAAATGCTGCAACCCCATGCCCGGCGACCAGATCGTCGGCTACATCACGCGCGGGCGCGGCGCGACCATCCATCGCCAGGACTGCCCGAACATTCTGCGCCTCAAGGACAAGGAAAGACTCCTGCAGGTGGATTGGGGAAAACTCGAACGCACCTATCCCATTCCCATCAAGGTCAAAGCCTACGACCGCCAGGGTTTGATGGGCGACATCTCCACCCTGCTCGACAGCGAAGGCGTGAACATCGCCGACGTGTCCGTCAACTTCAACCGCACGCTCGCCGACCTCAACCTGATCGTCGAAGTGAAGAACCTCGATCAACTCAGCCGCATCCTCACGCGCATCGAAAACCTGCCCAACGTTTTGGAGGCGCACCGCGTAAGACCGGGATAGCTCGATTTGCGATTGACGATTGACGATTGGATAACACAACATGTCTCTTCTTAGCGTTGACCAGGCACGGGAAAGAATCCTCTCCCACTTCGAACCCGTCGAAACCGAGACCCTCCCGCTGACGAATTGCATACACCGCGTTCTGGCGGCGGATATTATCGCGGCAGACGACCTGCCACTCTTCGACAATTCCTCCATGGATGGATTCGCTCTCCGAGCCGCAGACACATCGAACGCCGCCCCCGCTTCACCCGTGACCCTGCGCGTGGTCGCCGACATCCCGGCCGGATACACGCCGAAAGTTTTCCTCGCCCCCGGCGAAGCCGCGCGCATTATGACCGGCGCCCAAATGCCCGCAGGCGCGGACGCGGTCATACCGGTCGAGGACACGGACTTCAACACCCGCGCGCCCGGAACGCCCGCGCCGGCGACCGTCACCCTCGAAAAACCCATCAACGCCGGGGATAACGTCCGTTCGCGCGGCATGGACGTGCGCGCGGGACACAGCGTCCTCGAAAAAGGGAATCTCCTTAAACCGCAGGACATCGGCTTGCTGGCAATGCTCGGCTTCGCCGAGGTCGAAGTTTATAGAAGACCGCGCGTGGCGCTGCTCTCCTCCGGTGACGAATTGCTCGAGGCGGGCGCGCCGCTCGAATCGGGAAAGATCCGCGACTCGAATTCCTACATGCTCGCGGCGCTGATCGAAAGCGCCGGCGCGCAGGTATTGCGCCTGGGCATCGCAAGGGATACGCGCCCATCGGTGCAGGGATTGATCGAACAGGCAGCGTCGCTCGACGCCGACCTGATCCTTTCCTCTGCGGGCGTGAGCGTCGGCGCGTTCGATTATGTCAAGGACGTCGTCGAATCGAACGGTAGTCTGAACTTCTGGCGCGTCAACATGCGACCGGGCAAACCGCTGGCTTTCGGCGAATATAAAAATATCCCGTTCATCGGCTTGCCCGGCAACCCGGTGTCTGCGTTCGTCGGCTTCGAAGTATTCGTGCGAGATGCGATCGGGAGGCTGGGAGGAATCTCGGACGGAGGCAGGCCGAACGTCCGCGTGAGATGCGAGGAGGAGATCCGATCCGACGGACGCGAGAGTTATCTGCGCGCCGTCCTCCACGAAAAGGAGGGTCTGTATTTTGCGCGTTTGACAGGGCATCAGGGCTCGGGAAATTTGCTGTCATTGGTGCAGGCGGATGCTTTACTTATTATCCCCGCTGGTGTAAAATGCGTGCCTGCTGGTCAAGAACTAAACGCCTGGCTGTTATGAGGAACAATGACTAAACGGCTTACACAGATCGCCATCGCGCTCGCCATTTTGGGTTTGCTGGTCTCGATTTACATGACCATTTACAAATACACGTCGAACGATAGCATGTGCCTCGGCTCCGGCGATTGCAGCACCGTCAACGCAAGCCGGTATTCGGAAGTGAACGGCATCCCTGTTGCGTTGATCGGCGTGGTCGGTTATGCCGCCATTCTCGGCATTCCATGGCTCGAACGCAGGAACGACTTTTTCCAATCGAACGGGAGCATGATCCTGTTCGGCATAGCGTTGATCGGTTTTCTCTTTACGCTGTGGCTGGTATATGTGGAGATCGTCCTTCTCAAAGGGGCGCTCTGTCCGTTCTGCGTGACCTCGCAGGTGACCATGACCCTGATCTTTATCATCTCGCTTATTCGTGTGATACGACAATCATAATCGCGCCAGGAGGAATGAATGCCCCGCATCAAGTGTCATTACGCAGATTGTGTTTTTTTGGATGAAGGTTATTGCAGCGCCGCGGCGGTGGAGATTGACCCCGATACCGGTTGCAACACCTACACCCCCTCCGACGAAGCCGCGGAAGAGGAATGGGAGGAGGAGGAACTGGAATGGGAGGACGACGAAGAAGAGGAGGAGGACGATCTTTGGGATGAGGACGAGGACGAATTCTAACGCCTCATTTCGCCCTCGCGCCTGATCCGCTTGCAATCAACCTGGGACGCAGCCAACGCTGTGTCTCTTTTTGTTTATGAAAGCCCTGTCGTTTCGACGAGCGAAGCGAAGCCCCTTGTCATTTCGAGGGAGCGAAGCGACCGAAAAATCTTCCTCACCAGGCCAAAGATTTCTCCCGTCGGTCGAAATGACAAGACGTTAGAGAGAATACCGATACAGCAACACTCCCGCCGCCACCGCAAGATTTAACGAACTGACGCGCCCCTTCATCGGCATCGAAACGACCACGTCGCAGGCGTCCATTTGCCCGCGCGACAATCCCTTTTGCTCGCTGCCCAGCAACAGGACCCAGGGAAGCCGCGGAACGAGCGTCTGATAGTCCACGTCCCCATGCGTGGACGCGCCGATCAATTGAAGGTTGTTCGTCCGCGCCCACGCCGTGAACTCATCGAACGAAGCCTGGACGACCGGCTTCCAGAACAACGTCCCCATACTCGAACGCACCACGGATGGGTGATACAGGTCCACGCCGCCGTCGAGCAGAAACAGGGCGTCCGCGCCGACCGCGTCCATCGTGCGGAGAATTGTGCCGACATTTCCGGGATCTTGCGGGGAGACAAGCGCCACCGAGCGGTTGACTTGCCTCAATTCATGCGGGCGTGTCTGCTTCTGACGCACGATGGCAAGGATGCCCTGCGGGTTCTCCTTGTCGGCGATGGAGTCCATCACCTGCGGCGTGACAGGCTGAGGGACGCGTGAAACGGTCCCCGGTAAAGATGAAGCGCGAAGACGGGAGATCAGTTCGTGCGCGAATTGGCTGGTCAACGTATCCGGCGCGTACAACACGCTCTCCACGTCCCAGCCCGCTTCTATGACCTCCCCCACGTGATGGATGCCCTCCACGAGAAACAATCCGCTCTCGCGCCGCGCCTTCTTCTGACGCAGGGCGCGCGCCTGTTTGACAAGCGGATTGTTCGAACTCGCAATGAGGTTTTTTTTCATATCCCCCATTCTAAATGGAAACAGTTCTCGACGGGAGGTCGGATCAATCCTTTTCAGAACTAATCCTTTAACGCGCCCGCCTCGACCCATTCAACAAAGAGTTGAACCTGCTCGGGGGTCAACTTGACGCCGCGCTTGGGCATCTTTCCCTCGAGCAGGGATTGGATCAATACGCTGCTATCCGCGTCCCCGGCGGAAAGGACCGGGCCGTTTTCCGAGCCTGCCATGAGCGCTTCGTAACTGGTCAGGTCCAAACCCTCCTCCGTCTTTTTGCCGCCGTGACAATTCACACAGCGGCTTTTCAGGATCGGCAGGATATCCCCCGAAAAACTGACGCCCGGAACAACCGTCGCTGGCGGATCCGCAGGTAGAGACTCCTGCGCTTGAACAACCTGGACCGAACCGCCGGTGACAGGGATGATCGCCGCCCCATTGGGGACTTCATGGAAGCCATACAAAATCACGCCGCCCAGGAAACCAAGTACGGATACGATCAAAAAACTGGAGAAATACCCGGCAATATAGACCATCCGCAATCGCGAATGGAATAGATCGGGGTTTCGCCAACGGCTTAGGGTTGTAAACGACGTGATAATGAAGAGAAGGGTTGCCAGCGCAGCCTTGGCGACATAATTGGGGGCGGTCCCGTCATAGATGTTGACGTTATCCATCCAGCCTGTGACACCCGCCGCCAATGTCCCGACGGATGCCAGCGCGATATTGGCGAACGCGATTTGTTCGAGTGTGTCGCTGGATCGCCACAGGGCAAGCAGGACGAAGAACAACCCAGCGCTAACCAACGCCACAGGGAAATGCACCACCAACGCATGTAGCGGGTGAACTTCGAGCAGGTTGTAGAGGATGCGGTTGATGAGTTCCATTGTCTGCCTCCTTCCATCATAGAGAACATAATCCTAAAGATTGCCGGGGGACGATTTCCTTGCGATCGTCCCCCGGCGAGAAACCTTCAGGTTCCGATCACCGATTTGCCAAATTTCCAGGCGACAGCGGCAATACGATCGGGTTCACTTGACGGGAAGGTCCCTGGCGTATGTCAACAAATCCACAATGTCCTGCAGGGTCCAATCCATGTTGATGCCGGATGGCAT
>JABWAU010000123.1 GCA_013360875.1 Anaerolineales bacterium
CGCGTTTGCCCGTACCATGACAGATTTCACAAACTTCATGGTACATACCAATTTTTACATATCGCTTACCACGGCACGCAGGGCAAACGTCGGCTGCACGCTGTGTTGGGCGGATTTCTTCAATCAGGAAATCTAGTAATTCCTTCACGCCCTCATGAGCGATATTTATGTGAACATACTTTCCGTTATCAGCTTCAAACTGCAATTCACCATCTGGAAAGAGAGTGACTTCTAAATCTCTTTCAGGATGCGAACCAACATCACGAAGATACAACTTTGCCATTATTCTCCTTCGGGCTTCCGCCCAACGGTTTGCGTTACCCGCGTGGGGCACGCAAACCCGTCCAAAAATTACGCAGCCTGCCCCACGTCGGGTACACGCTGTGTTGGGTGCGCTACTGGAACGCGCGCGCCCTTGCCAATATTGCACTCAAAGCAGAGTGTTTGACCATTATCAAGCGTTGCCATTCCGCCGCTTGATTTTGGGTGAATGTGGTCTACTTGCAATTTGATACCATCCTTTGCGCTTCTGCCACACTTTACGCATTTGTGACCATCGCGCTCCATAACTTGCCATCGTAACTTTGGAGAAAACTCAACACTTACCTTTTTTTCTTTTTTAGGCTTTACTGGCTTTGGTGGTTTCGGCGGCTTAGGTGGCTTTGGCGGTTTTGGCGGTTTTGGAACAGGCTCCCAATGACGACATATTTCACAGACATAACCACTAAGCCTAATTTGCCCACGCCAATTGTTATAAAACTCTTTATACACATGCTCATTTGGCGGACATATCCTTCCGTAAAGTCTAATTTTTTCTGCCATAAGAAAGCACCCAACTTATGATTCTACAAGCGCACGCCGTATAAACGGAGTGCGCAGTTGACGATCCAGCGGAGATTTCACCTCCGACGCCCCTTCAATATGTGTATAGATCATGGTGGTTTCCAGTTTCTTATGTCCAAGCAGCTCCTGAATCTGACGGATATTTGTGCCCTGCTTCAACAGGTGAGTGGCAAAACAATGCCTCAGCGTATGCGGACCGCACAACTTCGCAATGCCAGCCTTGCGCGCCGCCGTTTTGATCGCGCGTTGAATGCTGGTTTCAAAAATGTGATGCCTGCCGATCCTGCCCGATCGCGGGTCTTTAGACAAAACCGCCGCAGGGAATACATATTGCCAACCCCATTCCCATGCCGCGCGCGGATACTTTTTGCCAAGCGCGTGCGGCATTTCCACCTCACCCAGACCGTTGGCAAGGTCTTCAGTATGAATGGCTTTGACCTTTGCCAGATGCAAGGTCAGAGCCGGAACAGCCGAGGCGGGCAGGCACGTCACCCGATCCGAATTCCCCTTCGTATCGATCAGTGTGATGGTTAGGTTTTGCATATCCAGATCCTTCACGCGCAAGCGCAGGCACTCCATCAGGCGCAATCCGCCGCCATACATGATCTGCGCCATGATGCGATACACGCCATCCAACTGCTCCAGCAATCGCATCACCTCATCCTCGGTTAGCACCGCGGGCACGCGCTTATCTTTTCGTGCGCAGATCGCAGTCACATCCCCAAGGTCGATGCCCAAAAGCCGATACAAGAACAACAGCGCCGCCAGGCATTGATTTTGGGTAGCGGGCGACACGTTGCACTCCACCGCCAGGTAAGTCAAATACCTCTTGACACCTTCTTCACGAACATCGCGCGGATGCGCCGGAAGGTGGAAGCGGACATAACGCCGAATCCAAGTCATATACTGCCGTTCAGTGCCGAGGGCATATCCCTTCACGCGCAACGCATCGCGGACTTCTTCCATCAACTTCTTAGCCATAATCATCCTCCATCCGCAACATTCGGATGCCACCGATACACCTGCCCATCCAGCATATGACCCGCCCGCGCCTTTCCAACCTTCACCATCACCATCCCGTTGACCTCCACCGGACGATGCTTGAACGTCGTTCGCTCACCTACTTTCAAATGATCGAGCGGCAAATACTCGCCCCATTGTTTGAACATGAATTTCACATCATGCTCCCGGCACCATGCCAGATCCGACCTTGCCCAATTCGGGTCCATCGCCCTGGCTTTCGGTCCGCTCTCGCCGCCGGTCGCCATCCACTTCAAGAACTCCCACCCGCTCCAATCGATCTCCCCAATGCGAGGCTCGGCAGACACCCACGTATTCCAACCCATGCGCGCCAGTCCCCACATACTGTCCCTGCGCTCGTCCGCCCCAGCCTGATTCCCTGCGCTCGTCCCCAGCCACACATGACTCATCGGCTCATGCGAAATACCCCAGTCCTCCGCAAGCGTCAAGTTCCAAAATGCCAGCATCCGCTCTGGTCGCTTCGTCAGGATCAAATACACATGCTGTCTCGTCTGCGCCATCACCTCGAATACATCGGCAACGAATGTATAAGGCACATTTGGATGAAAGAGATCTCCCATCAAATTGACCGCGATCACCCGCGGCTTCTTCAACCTCAGCGGATCTCCCAATCGCTCAGGGACCAGCGTCACTCGCTTCGTCCAGAACCCGTGATCGTTGACCACATCCTGATATTCCTCGCGTCCCATCGCCCTCAGCCGCTTCGCCATCGCCTCAGCCCAGCAGTTGACGCATTCCGTGCTCACCTTTGAGCATCCGACCGCCAGATTCCATGAGTAATCCCACCAATCTCTCATTTCGTTTTCCTTTCGGGAAGAGCAAACGGATCGTCATAGATCACCATCTCTGCCTTCGCCCCAGTGACAATTTTTCCAACCGTCTTCGGCGACATCCAAACCACATGCGGCGTCAACTCACTCGGCTTCCACCAGATGATCTCGAAATCATCGAGACATTCCTTCTTATATCGCTCGAAGAATTCAAAAAAATCACTGACACTTTCAAACCCATCGCGCCGCGCAAGCCTTCGCATTTCTAACCCATCCATCCATATCGGAAGGTCGTTGACTGTCATCCACACCTCGCCCCGAAACGGATAAATCGTTACCGGAACGACATCGATACACACCGCCTCCGCGAACAGACGCGCTTTCTTCGTCCGCAAACCTGTATACATATAAAGCACATCCCCAACCTTCGTCGGTCTCTTCCTCCGCCTGCGGATCGTGTGCGGTTTATTGCCTTCCAAAATTGGCTTCACGAACTGGCGTTGAAAGTTATATGCTGGCATCTTCGCCCTCCTCGTCTTCGTCAGGAACATAAACATCAGACAGATCATCTTCTTCGCAATCGTGCCTACATCCCAGCCATTCACCAAAGTCGATGTCATCCCAATCGCCCTGGCATGTACAAAACGCTCCGCAATTCGGGCATGTATGAGCCATCACGCACCTCTCTTACCCATCACCAGATCAAACGCCTTTTGCACCTGGTCAAACATCACAGCATCGCCGCCCGCGTCGGGGTGATATTGCTTCGCCAGTCGCAAATAAGCCTGGCGTATTTCATCGTTGCTCGCAGTCGGTGCCACTTGCAGCACTTCCCACCATTCGCGTTTCCCAGGGTCCGGCAATTGCATATACCCCGCAAACGCCTGATCGAGCGAACCCACACCCCATCGTTCCTGCCCGCGCAGCGCTTCGATGTGCTTCACGATCGCCCACAAATTATCTTCCACCGATCTCCACTTATCGCAGGCAAAGACCAGGTCACGCTTATGCCATTTGAAATACACCGCCACGCCCGGGTCGTCTGGTTGCTTTTGCCCCGAATAGGGCAGACCATTCGCCTTCACGCGCAGGTTCGAAGAGATGATCATGTCCTTCCCGCCCATTCTGCGGATCTCCAACTCCAGTTCACGTGCGCTCTCATGCACCGAATGCTTGCGCGGCGGTCCGTAACTGAAACCGCGTGACCGCGTCGTAAACCGCGCATCCCTGCGATCCTGTGGCATCGTCCTCGGCTGATTCACCGGATACGATAATGGAAACGTAGTGACATCGTCGTTCATTCTTTGCTCCCTTCAAATCGTTTCTTCAACCAATCCAGCGCCTCATCGTCCGGGTTCCAATCCCGCACGCATCCGCAGCTTGGCACAGAGCATTTCCAACTGAAACCCAGCAGCATCCGACCGTACAGCGTCCCTGCCGCATCCACCTGCGCCGCAGATTCAGCCTCCGGGTCAATGGCGAGGCGATAGATCACCAATTTGGTGGTGTGATACTTCACGGTCACGCCTTCGATCTCGGTTTTCACCTTCTCCCTCACCACCACCCCCAACACGTGACCCTTGCCGCACTTCCATTGCTTGATCTTCCCGTCCGAAATACCGTCCATAAATAATCCTTTCACTCTCCCCTCTCCATCGGCGCCTTCCGATGGGGAGGGGTCGGGGGTGGGGTCAGAAGACCATTACAAACCCGGTGGACACATCCGCGCACTCGATCAACGCCACCGTCCCGCCGTCAATCTCGACATCCACATCCAAGCCCATGCTCTCCGGGTATGACCTCACCGCCGCAAAACTCGGACGCCTCGAAAACACGCGCCCGAACTCCGCCGCCGCATCACGGATGCACTTGCTCACGCGCTCGCCGTTCAACGCCCACAACACGATCTGCCGCTCGATGCGGTCTTTGCCGCGCATCGTCCCCGCGAACGCCTCCCGCGCCGCCCAACTCGCCCGCAGGTGATACACCCCTGCCTCCTTCGTGACCGTCGGCGTCACTCCTGCAGGCAGGTTTGCATCGAAGCCTTGAGAGTTGCTCATCAAATGCACGTGCCGCACAAATTGATCGTCAATATAATTCTCGACCTCGATCACTTCGTCCATAACAATCTCCGATTCTCCCCTCCCCCATCCCATGAGGGTGTCCCATCGCCGCAATACACCGAGCGCACGCAGGCAATTCCGCATGGGGTGGGGGAGTTTGATTTTGGCGGTTAAATTCGGCGGCGTCGTTTTTGGCGGTTAAATTCCCTACTGAGCGAACACGCTCATCAGGTCCTGTAACGCCTCCACCGCCTCCTCCGTATTCCCGTGTTCCACCGCCTGCGCGAACTGCTGACCCATCTCGCCGTTCAAGATCGCAGTGATCATTCCCTTCGCGATGGTCGCCGCCTTGCGCTCGTCCCGGTTCGCCAGGTACCAATCCACGAACTTCTGCTCGCGCTCGTTCAAAGCGACCTTATCCGCTTTCATCTCCACCCAACCGTCCAGGCGGAAGCGCAGGCTCGGGTAACTATTCTTCCTTCGTGGCATCACTTCCTCACAATCGCCGCTTTATACAAACCCTGCGCAATCGACATGATCGGATCCTCCGCAAAAACGATCTTCCCGTTGAACTGTCTCAACAGATGGTCGCGCAGTAACAGACTGCCGCCGCCGCCTACAAAGATGCGATGGAAACGCTGATACGCCTGCCCCCATTTATCGTTCGTAAAACCGAAGATCTGCGTCGACCACGCCTCGAGATGTTTCCTCATATCCATCCAGTCCGGCAGATCGTTCGCTCTCAACAGATCGTCGAACTCGCCGAACGAATACAGATTGCCCGGGTCCATCTGGCTCTTCAACCAGCGCACGCCGATGGCGGACCCGCCATTGAAACGCTTCGTATCCTCGTCGCGCATCGTCACCTGCGCCTCCACCGTATTGCTCCCGATCCACAGCGTGGCATTTTCCTTCGTCAATGCCTTGTTCCGTTCATCGGAGACCGCCGCGCCGGTCATATCGAACGCATAATCGACCACCGCACCCAGGCTTTGCGGCAACAATGTCACGCTCTCGATCGTCGCCGAACATTCCTTGCCGTCTGCAACCCAATGATGCTCGCCGCCGATCCAGCCTTTCACCTGCCGCTCGTACTTCTTGCCGCGCTCGTCATTGCCAAGCATCTGCATCGGCAGACCGACGTACAGCTTCAACGGCTCGCTGAACGCGCCAAACCTTCGCTGATAATCCGTCAGCGCCCCATAGAAGATCGCCCGCATCTCCGAAGTCACGCCAGCCAGCCGGTTGAAATCGAAATTCTCCACCGGCACGCCCCAGCGGTGCGCATGCGGACCCACATACATCTCGCCGAACGTCTCGTTCTTCACGATGATCGGACGCACCCGCCTCCGTCCGCCGCCCAGTGAAGTCTCAGCCGAACTTGTCAACAACGCCGCCTGGCTCGGGAAGTTCACCTGTCCGTCCTCGCCAACCAGCTTCAACCCGCTCTGACCTAAATCTGCGCCTAATGCTTGCATGATTTATCTCCTTTTTTATTTATCATTGATTACCGATCACTGCTCACCGACAACTTCCAATTTCTCAATAACATCCTCCTCTTCCTCGTACAACGTGACACCGAACCGCCGCGCGATCAACTCCGGATTCCACGGCTCGATCCACTGCCCCGGCTGGTTGCCGAACCCAGCCGTCAGCCACATCCGACCCTCCAGCAATTTATGTAGCGCGTCGTACTGGTCGTAATCCGTCACCACCCCGCGCGGGTCGAACGAATGCGACTTATCGCTCAACATCCTCTTCGGCATAATGCTGAACGGATTCGAATTTCTCAACACATGCTCCAAAAACGGCAGAGTGATCCGCGGGTCCGCATCCAGAATGGGCAACAACAGATCCTGGCTCGGCAACTCCTTGATCCTCCACACCTCGATCCGGTGCTTCAACAACATCCTCACCGCCTCCGGGTGCATTCCCCGGCTCGCCTCGAACAGCCGCACCTCAGCCGTATCCGCTAGCGCCCGCCGCCTCGACACCAACTGATCCACCTCCACCTGGCGGAAATACGCCCGGAACCCAGCCACCGTCTGCGCCGCCAGGATCACCATCACGATCGCCACCCCGCTCCCGCAAAACATTGCATACCTCCACCCCGTCTCTTGCAGGAACAAAAGCCCCACGAACAGCGCCGCGAACCCCGTCCCCGGCACCATCCACTTCCAAGCCCTGAACTCTTCCATCTCAACCTCCAACCCGGCGGGCATCCGCCTCGCTCAAAAACGACTCCGGCTTCACACCCCAAGCCTTACCCAACGCCGTCAACGCATCCACCACGCCGCGCCATTGCTCGGCATTCATCCTCCATCCGGCAACCTTCATCGCAAAATAGATCGCCATCAAGATCAACCGCAGATCTTCAGCAAACCAAGGTCGGATATTCGATACGTCTCTCACATCAACCTCCTTTGAAAGCCAGCCACACAACGGCTACATCGCACAACAACGCCGCCGCCGCCACCGCCCGCAGGCACCAGATCACCCGCGCCGCCGCCCACCGATCCTCATCCTTCCACGGTCGGAACCGCGCATTCCGAATCCCCGCGAACCGCTCATCATCCGACCGGTCGCGAACTGCCCACAAATGTCCATCCAGCCACCAGTAATTCCATCCCTCATGCGTCCACATCGAGACCTCCCCCTTCAAACCTGCCTGGTGGACGTTCAACGAACTTGCCAAAGTAGGAGTAGTAGAAGTTCGGGCGGGGTTGGTTATGGTCAAGTGATCCAAAATCGCCTGTTTCATGCGCGGCCATCCCTTTCTAACCCTGCCCGATGAACTTGGATGAACTTGCGAAGTTCATTCGAAGGGTCAAAAACCATGTAAAAATGCCTGAATATCGGGAAAGCCGCTATATATACTCTTGTACATTCAAGTACATCAGGTTCATTCAGAATGTGATTTATGACCGGTTTTTTGCGAAATCCAGCCAAAATGAACCTGATGTAGATGGATGAACCGAAAATAAGCCCCCCAAGACCGGAAAAATCTCTCTCTTTCCCCGCAAAAAGCCCCAAAACCTGCCATCTGGAGGAGAGAAATTTTTTCGGTACGGCCAGCCCCGGAATCATGTTCATCTGGTTCATCTGGTTCATCTGGTTCATCCTGCCTCCTCGACCGGCAAATTCACCGGCTCATCCGCCGCCTCAGCCTGGATGAAATCTAGCCCAAACTTCGCCCTCAACCGGGCAATTCTCTCCTGCGCCTCAGCCGGGTGCTTTTGCGACCACACGATCACCACATAGCCTGCGCCCAGCCGATCAACCGGCAAGCGCAGGTCCTTGCGCACAACATTTCCCACTGTCTTCGAGGAAACCCCCTCTTCATCTTTCTTCTTGCCCTTCTTGCTCTTCTTGCCCTTTTCATCCACCTCTTTATCCGCCTCCTCCGCCTTCAATAGCGTCGCCACATCCTTCGAGATGCCCGTGTTCATCTCGTCGATGATGTAATTGACCGTCTTCGCCAGGTCTGGGTAGCGGATATATTTCGCATGGCCATACTCTTTCAAGTCGCCCTCCTTCACGAAACCGAGGAACTGATATTTCGGCAGTTCCATCAGCGAAATGATCGCCTCCAGGAACCGGGCTGGGAACGATTGCGCCCGCTCGAGGATCTCGCTCTCGTACATCTCGCGCACCGCGTTCGTCACATCCTCCAGCGCCTTCGGATCGTCCTTCACGATGTACTTGATCGGCGTCGTCACCTGGTTCGCGCGCGTCGAGACCATCTCGTCTTCCAACTCCTCCGGGATTTCCATGCTCGGCTTCCACCATTTCAACCGCCAATGCAGGCTCATATTGCGGATCTCCGCCGCGTCCCGGTGCCATTCCTGGTTCAACCGCCTCGGGATCCCCGCCTTTTTCAACTCCGAGAGATCCTTGCCGAAAAGATCGAACGTGATGCACCTCGAATCCGTCGCCTCATCCGTGAATGAGCCGTACATCGTGATCAACGCCGGTCCATAGACATTGTGAGCTTGCGGCTCATAGACCGTTTGCCCATCCACCGTCACAGGCTTCATGCTCCACACATACGCCTGGTCTTTCATCGCTCGCACGTTCAACATCACGATCCGCTCGTCGAACTTGTCCGCGATATCCATCTCGTCGAAGAAGATCGTCCCCTTGTATTTCTCCTGCGCGTGTTTCAACGATGCGGTCGAACCGATGCCGGTGCTTTTGCACAGCCGATAGCAGAAATAACCGAGCCTCAACATGAATGCGCTCTTGCCCGTGTCCTTGCCCCCTCGCGCGCGCAGGAAAGGCAACTCCCCGAAACAGTCGTACACCCACGTGAACACCGAGTAATAACTCGCCATCTTGTAATCTGACGGCTTGTCCAGCAGGAACGACCGGCGCAGGAACAACTCATGAGTGAACAATAATTCTGATGTGCTTTTCAGCGGTCCCAGCGCGGACGGAAAAACGACCACGCCTTTTCGCACGAACTCATCCAGATTTGGCACGTATCGCTTCCGGTTGATCTCCAATTCCTTCGACACGCCGATCTCGCCCTGCGGGTTGCGGTATGCGAGCGCGCCTTTGCCGGTTTCCGGGTCGTAGATCATCTCGATCAACCACCCAACCTGTGGGTCCTCCGCCGATGGGATCCACTCCCCGAAGGTCGGCACGATCTCGACTCGATCCTCTTCTCCGCTCTTTGCCTTTGCCTTGATCTCCTCCCCCACCAATTTGGTGAATGCCGCTTTCGCTTCGCTCTTCGTTTTGTCCGGGTACAAAGCCGTAGCCAGGTCCACCGCGTAATGGTTCTGCGCGTCTTTTGGCATCGCCAGAATCAACGGTAGCGCCACCTTCTTGACGATCTCCGAAAAGAACTGACCTTTCTGGCTTCCCGCATATTGCGCCGCCAGCAGAACGATCGGCTGTGCCAGTTCGATCATCTTCTTGACGTAGGCGCTGACCTCGACCTTTTCGATCTTCTCATCCCGCGCCCACTGCGCCGAGTCGTTCAAGTCCTTGATGCTTTTCTCGCCGCCGTCCGGTCTCGTCCACATCCGCGCTTCCGGCGTCCCGATCCACAACATGGGACCGAAAGCGGTAGACAGCGGGAAATCGTTTCTATTACCCGTCACCACCGCCTCGCCCGGCTTGTCCAGGTCTTTGATGTAGGTGATTGTCTCGTAATCGTTTTTCAGTTGCTCGATGATGCCGCTCTCGATCAGATATCGCCACGAAGAACCGCACAACGCCATCGCCGGGTAGCCGAATTGTGCCGCCGTCACCGCGCATCCCTGCCCTTCTACAAGCAACAGTAGCTTCCCTTTCTCCGCGCCTTCGTATCGTGATCGGTAAAGCCTGTTCATGTATGGCGTGCGCTCGCCAGCCAGTGCCGCGTAGGGGTTGAACGACTTCACATCATCGAAGCCCGGCAGGTTTCGACGGGATAGGTAGGAAATTTTCCCGTCAATTTTGTGGGCATAGATCAATCCCGGCTTGCCCATCATCCCGTGAATGTATCCGTCCGGCAAAGCCTTCGGGTCGATGTCATGCGCCTCCGCCCACTTCGCCACGTCCCCGCTGAAACCGAAGATCATCACCGCCTGCGGTGAATGCGGATCGATACCATGCAGGTCGAAAACCCCGCGCATTTCCTTCACCTGGGCAGTAGTAGTCCGCCCGTTGAACCCGATTCCGCTTGCTTTAATCTCCTCATCGGTCCAGCCGCGGTCCCTGGCATACGCCAGCGCCTCTTCATCCTCCCACAGCCATTTTTTGAAGACATCCATCGCCAGTTTCAGCGTCTCCGCCTGCATTCGCGCCGAGATCCGTTCCTTCAAATCCTTATCATGCGACGATGGCATGGACAGGTTCGCCTTGCTTGCCAGATGCTTCATCGCCTCCCTGAAATCCCACCCGGCGTTTTGCTTCTGAACCCAATCGAAGATGTCGCCGCCTTCATTGCAAGAACCGAAGCATTTCCAAGTCCCTGTGTCTGGAAAGACCACCAGCGCGGGCGTGTGCTTGTTCGCATGGAACGGGCAGTAACCCGTCCAGTTCTTCCCGGATTTCTTCAGTTTCACCGTGGGCGTTTCCTGCACCAGGGCTTCTATGCTGATCCGTGCTTTGATGTCATCTATGATCGTCATTGTTCTCCGTCCAAAAATACCGATTTATCAACCGTCCAATCTAACCCTGAGCCGTTTCTCCACAACCGCTCAGATTTCTCCAGCCACTTACCGAGCCGCCTCTTGAAAAATCGCGAAGTAGCGACCCCTCCCCCTCCCCCTTACCCCTCTCGATGCGACATAACCCCATGTTATGTCGCACGGATTTTGACCGCTAAAATCCCTTTTCTACGAGGGGTAAGCCCACCCGCCATAACGCAGGGAAAATGGGAACTTCGCGATTCTTTCTACTACTGCCTTGATACCCATCAGCGCGCGCCATCATCCTTGGACTTGATTGCCTCCAACCCTGCGCGGACCTGAGCGCTGATTGCGTCCATCCCGGCGTTGACCGTATCCACTTCTTCCAACGCAGGTGCGAGCAGACGATCCCAGCCTGTACGCTCCTTGACCTGGGTGATCCTCAATTCATGCACTGGCATAACCCTGCGAATGACGGCCACCTCAGCAAGGATGGACTCCAACAATTCGCGCATCCGCTGATCACGTTTCGTTGGTTGACCCATCGCCCTTATCCTTCAGCTGATTGATCATGACCTGTTCTCGTTGACCGGCTTCTATATCCCGCCTGCTCAGGTCGAGGTAATGATCCAGTCCATACAAAGCGAACACTGATACGCCCGCGGATATGATCGTGATCCACAGCGTCTGGATGATCTCCACCTCGCCACGATCCATCAGCCAGGCGGTGAGCGGAGCCATCATGCCCAATAATCCAAGCGTGTACGCGGCCAGTCTTGGCAACTCTCTCCCGATCAACATTCGCCACGGAAAATAATGGAGCAATCCCTCTGTCAACATCACGATAATTACCAGCTCTCTCAG
>JABWAU010000124.1 GCA_013360875.1 Anaerolineales bacterium
TCGATCATTCTCTTCCGCGACGCGGCACTGAGGCTTCCGTCGGCCGCCGTTGCGTCGAGCAAATCGAGCGATTCTTTGGCTGAAGTCAACGCCTTCTTCTGAGCTTGGTCGTTCTTCAACGCGAGAATCAGCTCGCGAAATGCTCGATCGGCCGCATCCCGGTTGTCGGCCACGATCTTCCGGATCTCTTCCGCGCTGCGGTGCTCCTTCGCGAGATCTTCGATCAAACCGACAAGGTCGCCGATAGCATCGATACGATCCTGTTCGATCTTGTTCTGCTTGAACACCTCCAGCAGAAGATTGAGGTCTCCCGCCGCCGCGACGAACTCTTCACGCGCCCCTAGCTCCGGGTCTTCGGCAGCTTTCGACAGCGCCGTGAGATAACGCGCGACGAAAGCGAGCGCGGCATACTCGGCTGCGAAGTCGATGCGCCTGAGCTCATGTGCTTGTGGTTGCTTCGGCCGGCTGGGCTCGGCGTCGCAGAGCCGACGGCCCGGCAGATCCGCGCGGAAGAAGCTGGGCCGCATCGATGGCGGCTTGCACTCCGGATCGAACTGGTTCAGCGCGATCCACAGCTCGCGGTCGTTCTTGATCAGATCGTCGTAGAACGCCCGGCCCCGGACTTCCGAATCCTTGGCCGACGCGGCGAAGTCCTTCGTTTCCAACCGCAACAGTTTGTCGTGCGCGCAACCGGAGAGGCCGGCGAACGACAGCGCCAATGCAGCGACGAACAGGTTCCGGAACATACGGCCTCCATCTACGCGAAGGATATGGAAGCCGTTATCGCATTCCGGGACACCTGCCTCGGTATCGATCGCGCATCAATCCGGCGCCTGGACCGGCGCATTCATGCCGCATGCGGCATGCATGGCGCGCCTAGCGCCGATCCCGCATCGCCATCACCACGCCGAGGCCGGCGAGCAGGGACACCGCGGCGGTGCCGCCGTAGCTGAGCAGCGGCATCGGCACTCCCATCGAGGATCCGAAAGTCCGTCAGGCGATGAACTACGCCGTGGACGTGGACGGCATCATTAAAGCTTTGTTCGCAGGCAATGGTCAACGCGCCGCTGGGTATGTGGCGAGCAGCGAATTGGGCTACGGTATTGTCCCGCCTTTCCCCTACGACCCTGAAAAAGCCAAAGCGCTGTTAGCCGAAGCGGGCTATGCCGACGGCTTTGAGGTCGACATGGCTTGTCCGTCTGGCGTTTTCGCCGCCTTCCAGGAAGTTTGCCAAGCCATCGTCAGCAACCTTGGCGATGTAGGTATTACTGTCAACCTGGAGATGATGGAATCCGGCGCTTTCTGGGACCTGATGGTTAAGAAGCAACTCCCTCCGCTCAATGGCGATAGCTGGGCAGACGAGAGCGGCGAATCCTATAACCGTATGGCTGGCGCCCTCGGCGGTATGGATGCTGGTTACTCCCTGTGGACCGACCCGAAGATTGACGATTTGCTTAACCAGATTTCCAGCGAACTCGACCGCGATAAGCGTAAGGCGCTATACGAAGAGATCCAGGTCTATATGCAGGAAAATCCGCCTTTCATCTACCTGTATGAACCTGTCACCTTCGAAGCCACCCGTGACCGGGTGACCGGTTACAGCCCGCGCCCTTCGGAGATGTTATACCTCTTCGATACAGCGGTAGCTCCGTAAACTTCCGTTTATTCGAGTTCCATTCCACAAGATAAAATCTCGTAAACCATTAAACGCCCTCATGGAGGCTGACTTGATTGGTCTCCATGAGTGGTAATACGTCCTTTATCTGCCCACTCCATTTGCATACTAGTTTGACTTGGACAGATACCAGATGCTGAAATACTCTTTCAGAAAAGTTGGTCAATCCCTGCTGCTTGCCATGGGAGTCTTGATCCTGGCTTTCGCCATGGTGCGCATGACTGGTGATCCGGCGAGCCTGATGATGTCTCGGAACGCCTCGGCGGAGGAAAGAGAGGCCTTCCGCGAAGTCATGGGTTTCAACCGCCCCGTCCTCGTTCAGTTCGGGGATTGGATCACGCATGTATTTATGGGGGATTTTGGAGACTCCCTCCATTTTCGCGAGCCCGCCCTCCCGCTTGTACTGCAACGCCTCCCAGCGACCATCAGGCTGGCTGCCACGGGTTTGGCTTTTGCCATTCTGATAGGGATTCCGCTCGGATTGATCGCTGGCTTTCGCGCAAACAGCCTCGTTGACTTTTTCGGGCGTTTGATCGCCTTGCTCGGTCAAAGCATTCCCAATTTCTGGCTCGGTTTGATCCTCATCCTGATCTTTGCCCAACGCCTCGGCTGGTTTCCCGTCTTTGGCGCGGATAAACCTGAGTCAGTGGTATTGCCTGCCTTTGTGCTGAGTTTGCCGGTCATGGGGGAGTTGCTACGCCTGACGCGTTCTGCTGCACTCGAAGTCCGCAATGAGGATTTTGTCCGTACGGCATTCAGTAAGGGACTGCACAGGTATGCCATTTATATCCAACATGTCTTGCCCAATGTTGCTATCTCGTTGGTCAGTGTGATCGGCGTGGAATTTGGCTATATGTTGGGCGGGTCTATTTATATCGAAACGGTTTTTGCCTGGCCTGGCATGGGACAACTGGTGGGGCAAGCGCTTGGCTGGCGAGATTTTCCGCTGGTGCAAACCATCGTCGTCTTTACCAGTCTGGTTGTATTGGGGCTCAACCTGCTGACTGACCTGATTTACGCGCTGATTGATCCACGGATTCGCCATGGCAAATAAATCCATTTCTCATGGGGCGGATAGCCGTCTCGAAATCGAATCCACATTCAAAGACCGCCTTTCCTATCTGGGACGACTACTCTGGCGTGACCGAACCGGCGTGGTCGGAATCCTGATCTTCACGACCGTAGTCATCGCTGCGGTCTTCGCAGAATTCCTGACGCCCTATAAGCCGCTCGACCAGGACCTATACGCCAGTAAAATGCCGCCGATGTGGGAAGAGGAAGGTTCGCCCGAACATCCGCTGGGTACCGACAACCTCGGGCGTGATATGATGGCACGAATTTTTTATGGAGCACGTGTTTCATTGGGCGTCAGTTTCTTCGGCGCAATCATTGCCGCCATCCTTGGGGTTGTCCTTGGCGCGGTTGCTGCGTATGTTGGTGGGCGGTGGGATGAGATCATCATGGCGCCGGTTAATCTGGTCTTGTCTCTGCCATATCTTTTGTTTGTGGTTTTCATCGCATCGGTGTTGGGCAGTAGTTTGCTCAACGTCATCCTCATCTTCGGCGTGACGAATTCACCGATCTTTGCCCGTGTCACGCGCGGAGAGGTGTTAAAGATCCGCGAATCGGCGTATGTTGAATCGGCCATCAGTGCAGGGGCGAGATGGTGGCGTGTTTTGCTTTTTCATGTCATGCCCAACCTGGTGGGACCATTGGTCACACTTATTTCCTTCCAGATCTCGGCGATGATCTTTTACGAAGCAGGCCTGGGTTTCATCGGTCTAAGTGTGCCGCCAACCGTGCCCAGTTGGGGCAATATGCTCTCTGAAGGACGCCGCTACATTTCAAGTTATCCGTGGTTGACCACCATGCCGGGTCTGGCGATCATGTACACATCACTTGGCATGAACCTCCTTGGCGATTGGCTGAGGGATGTTTCCGACCCGCGCACACGCCGCTCTGGCAGGTAAAGGGAAACAGGACATGGCATCCATTCTCAAAGTAAAAAACCTGGTTACCAAATTTCATACTGTGGATGGCGTGGTGAATGCGGTCAACGACGTGAGCTTCCTGCTGGAAGACGGCGAGACCCTGGCTATCGTCGGTGAAAGCGGCTCCGGTAAGAGCGTTTCGATGATGTCCATCATGGGTTTGCTGCCAATGCCGCCCGCAAAAGTGGAGGGGGGTCAGGCGTTGTTCAATTCAAAAGATGGACCGGTGGACTTGATCCAACTCCCATATGAAGCGATGAGCGATATTCGCGGCGGACAGATCGGGTTCGTCTTCCAGGATCCGGGCACATCGCTCAACCCCATCCTGACCATCGGCAAACAAATCTCCGAGACACTGATCCGTCATTTGGGAATTAGTGGGCGTGAGGCAAAGGACAAGACGGTGAGTCTGCTTGCCGAGGTTGGCATCCCAGACCCAACGTTAAGGTTTGATGCGTTTCCCTTTCAACTCTCAGGCGGTATGCGCCAGCGCGTGATGATCGCCATTGCCGTCGCCTGCGCGCCGCGTATCGTCATCGCTGACGAGCCAACCACCGCGCTCGATGTCACCATTCAGGCGCAGATCGTCAATCTATTCAAAGAACTGCGCGTCAAAATGGGAGTCTCAACTATATGGATTACGCATGACCTCGGTCTTGTTGCAGGACTCGCCGACCGTGTACTTGTGATGTATGCCGGGCAGATTTTGGAATCTGCACAGGTGGATGAATTGTACGAAAATCCAAAACATCCTTACACGATTGGCTTGCTTGGTGCACTGCCTCGGCTTGATACGCAGGAATCAAAACGCCTGGTCAGTATCGACGGCACACCGCCCGACTCGACCATCCTGATCCATCACTGCCCGTTTGCGTGGCGTTGCGCTCATGCCTTCGAGCGTTGCTGGAATGAAAAACCCGCGCTGACCACTGTGGGGGAAAAGCATACAGTGGCATGTTTCTACGCAATGGAGGAAGGCAGATAACATGAGAGCCCAACCTCTCCTGCGCGTGAACGATCTTAAAAAACATTTTTATATCCCCACCGGCTTGTTCGGCCAGGAGACCATCGAAGTCAAAGCCGTGGATGGCGTTTCCTTTGACCTCAACGCGGGCGAAACGCTTGGGTTGGTGGGTGAAAGCGGCTGTGGAAAATCCACCACAGGGCGCACGGTTCTCAAATTGTATCGTCCCACCTCCGGCAACGTTTTCTTCGATGAGAAAGACATTACATCAATCCCTGGCGAAGAGCTGAATAAACTACGCACTCGAATTCAGATGGTCTTTCAAGACCCGTATGCCTCGCTCAACCCGCGCCACACGGTCAAAACCATCGTCTCGGAACCGCTCGTGATTCACGGCTTGATGAAAGGCGCTGAACTCGATGAGCGCGTGAAGGAATTGATGGAACTCGTCGGGTTGAACCCATCGTACATGAAGCGCTTTCCGCATGAGTTCTCCGGCGGACAAAGACAACGCATCATGATCGCTCGAGCCTTGTCGGTCAACCCGGACTTTGTCGTGTGCGATGAGCCGATCTCGGCATTGGACGTGTCCATTCAGGCGCAGGTGGTCAACCTTCTGCAAAATTTGCAGGAACGACTCGGCGTGGCATATCTTTTTATCGCCCATGACCTGAGCATGGTTAAGCATATTTCGCATCGCATCGCGGTGATGTATCTCGGGAAGATTGTGGAATTGGCGGGACGCCATGAGATTTTCGACAACCCGTTACATCCATACACCCAATCATTGACCTCGGCCGTTCCGATCCCCAGCCCGAAGATGGAACGCAAACGCCAGCGTATCATTTTGAAGGGCGAACCACCCAGCCCGGCAAATCCGCCGAAGGGATGTGTTTTCCATCCGCGTTGCCCAATTGCAAGGGATATCTGCAAGACTGAGGTCCCGCAGATCGCTGAAGTTCAGCCAGGTCATTTCGCTGCCTGTCACTTTGCGGGCACACCGATTCAGGACACATGAAGACTGTCACGGAAACTGTGGATGTGGTGGTGGCGGGCGGCGGGACTGCCGGTCACATTGCCGCGATTCAAGCTGCGCGGTTGGGAGTGAAGACCACGGTCATCGAAGCCGGAACCATGCTTGGCGGCACAATGACGGTGGGCGGCGTGAATATGCCAAATCACTTTTTCAGTAAAACTGCCCCGGTGGTGCAGGGTATTCCATGGGAGTTGTACACCAAGTCGAAGGAGATCGAAGGACTGCCCATCCCCGATTACAGGAAGCGCAGACCGATTGAAACGCCTGGATACTACAGTTACATCAACGTCCCGGTCTATGCGGCGGTTGCCGAGGAAGAAGCGTTGAAGGCGGGAGTCATCCTGCACTATCACGAGTTCATCTCCGAGGTCAAAGCGGATGGCAATTGGTGGGAGGTCACCTCACTGGGGCGCGGCATTCGACGGGTGACCAGAACGAAGGAGATCATTGACTGCTCCGGCGATTCGGATGTGGTGCGGATGCTGGGTTTGAAGACCTTGAAATCCAAAGTCTCGCAGCCGGGCACGCTGGAATACAAAATAGAAGGTATCGAACACGAGCAGATTTGGAAGGAAGAAGTCCAAACCATTTACGAAGAAGCCATGCGCGATGGCGTGCTTCAAAAAGGTGATTGGGCATATGCCAACATGGAGCCATTCCAATATTATCTTCAGCATGGCGGGCATAACGCCACCCACATCTACGATGCGGACACCTCCGATTCAGACGGGCAGACCCGCGCCAATATCGAAGGCAGGGAGCGGATGCTGCGCATGTTCAAGTTCGTGCGCAAATCCATCCCCGGCGGTGAGCGGGCGGTGTTGAAGATGATGGCTCCCTACGCGCTGGCACGCGAGACGTATCACACCGTCGGCGAATATCTTATTACTAAGAATGATTTTTTCAAAGCCGTAGATTTTGAAGACAGGGTCTGTAATGCCTTCAACTACGTTGACCTGCATAGTCAGGATGTGGGCTGTGAAGTGGAGTTTGTCGAAGGCGAAGGATTGCTTCCCAAAGTGCCGTTCCGTGCATTGATTCCGAAGGACAGCAATCGCATCACGGTGTCGGGCAGAAATATTTCCGCCAACCGCATCGCCTTTGCGGGAATCCGCGCGCAATGTATCTGCATGGCAATGGGTCAAGCTGTGGGCGCAGCGGCGGCGATGGCTGTAAAGCGCGGTGTTTTTTCACGCGAGGTCGATAGCAAGGATATTGTCGCCGTTACTGTGGAACATGGCGCGGTTCCGATCTGACCGTCAAGGCGAAGGCGTAGCCCTAAGCAATGACATAAATTTAAAGAGGTAAATGATGAAACAAATTACAGAAGCGGCAAGGCAAGTTCCTGTTCTTGCAGAAGTAGATGTGTTGGTGGTGGGCAGTGGTCCCGGCGGATTATCTGCCGCGCTCAGTTCCGCCCGTGCCGGTGTGGATACGATGTTGATCGAGCGGTTTGGCTGTCTCGGCGGCAACATCACAGCCGTGGGCGTAGAAGGAATCGCTTGGTATCGAAAGGAAGGTACCACCGACGTAGAGGGGATCGGAATCGAGTTCGAGCAGAGGGCAAAGTCACTGGGGGCAACCAGCCCCGAGCCGCAGTCCAAGAGCGAGGCGATCAATGCCGATATGTTCAAATATGTGGCAGATGTCCTCGTGCAGGAGGCGGGAGTCAAAGTCTTGCTTCATACATTTGTAATAGATGCCGTTGTCGAAGAAGATCAGATCAAGGGCGTCATCGTTCATAACAAAATGGGCAGGCAGGCAATCCTTGCCAAGCGTGTCATCGACGGCTCCGGCGATGCGGACTTGGCGTTCTTCACCGGCGCGCCGACTCGCAAGACACCAAAAGAGGACATGCTACCTGTCACGGTGATGTTCTCGTGTTCAGGCGTGAATAAGAAAAGGTTTTTGGAATACGTGAAAGAGAATCCCTCTTCATATAAAGATTGGGGCAAGAATTGGGATATTCAAAAAGGCGGCAAGGAAGATGATCTCTTTAGCCCGTATCTGGAAAAGCCTTTCGACAAGGCGCGCGAGACGGGCGTCATCCCCCCGGGGATGAAAAGCATCGGCGGCACGTGGAGCGCCATTACCGACAGCGGCGAAGCGACCTACCTCAACATGATCCACCTGACAGAGTTCGACGGCACCGATGTGTGGGACTTGACCCGCGCCGAGATGGAAGGCAGGTATCAGGCGTTGCAGGCGATCAAAGCGTTAAATCATTTTGCTCCCGGTTTTGAAGATGCGAAACTCCGCACCTATGGCATGACCCTTGGCGTGCGCGATACGCGCAAGATCATCGGACGCTACGACCTGACCGAGAACGATGTCCGCAATCAGGCACGCTTTGAAGACTCCATCGGCATCTTCCCCGAATTCATCGACGGCTACAACGTTCTTGTCCTTCCGACGACCGGGCGTTATTTCCACATCCCCTACGGCTGTCTCGTCCCGCAGAAAATTGGAAATCTACTAGTGGCAGGCAGAAGTATCGCGGGCGACAAAATCTCCCATGCTTCCGTTCGCAATATGATGTGTTGTACGGTCTCAGGGCAAGGCGCGGGTGTGGCTGCGGCGGTCTCGGTGAAGGATGACGTCAACGTGGGCGATGTCAATATTGGCAATGTGCAAAAGGAACTTTTAAAGCAAGGCGTGAGAATTAAGTAATCAGACGGTAGACAATAGACAGTCTGCATTCCACCGTCAAAAATGGAGCATACAATGAAAACCTATTCTGATCTAAACACTCCCGAACGAATCCTGCTGGGACCTGGTCCCAGCATGGTGTCTTCCCGCGTTCTGCGGGCAATGGCGCATCCGCTGTTGGGTCATCTCGACCCGAAGTTCATCGAACTGATGAAGGAAGTGCAGGATCTTATGCGCTACACCTTCCAAACCACAAATGAAATGACCCTGCCTGTTTCAGGCACAGGCAGCGCGGGCATGGAATCCACGGTTGCCAATTTGTTGGAACCCGGTGATTCGATTTTGATCGCCGTCAACGGATATTTTGGGGAACGACTGGTGGACATGGCGGGGCGCTATGGCGCAACCGTTTACCGCCTCGATAAACCCTGGGGGGAGGTTGCCACTCCCGAGGAGGTGGATGCGGCGCTGAAAGTGCATCCTGTCAAAGTTGTTGCCATCGTCCATGCCGAAACATCCACCGGCGCGATGACACCGCTTGAAGGCATGGCGGAAGTTGCCCACAAATACGGCGCGTTATTGCTTGTCGATTGCGTTACTTCACTTGGCGGAATCCCGCTCAAGATCGACGACTGGGGCATTGATATTGCCTACAGCGGCACACAGAAATGCCTAAGCTGCCCGCCCGGACTCAGCCCGGTGACGGTTGGACCCAAGGCGCGTGAAGCGTTCCACAACCGCAAAACGAAAGTCGCCAATTGGTATCTCGACCTGACAATGCTCGAACACTACTGGGGCGATGACCGCACTTATCATCACACCGCGCCGATCAGCATGAACTTTGCCCTCCGTGAATCCCTGCGCCTTGTGCAGGAAGAAGGTTTGGAGGCGCGGTATCAACGCCACCTGGAAAACGGCAAGTTGCTTTGGGATGGCTTAGAAGAACTCGACCTGCGTCTGATTGTTCCCGTAAAACACCGCCTGCCCACATTGACGACGGTGGCGATTCCCGAAGGCGTCATCGACGCTGAGATCCGCGGGCGATTATTGAATGACTACAATATCGAGGTTGCTGGCGGATTGGGCGCGTTCAAAGGCAAAGCCTGGCGCATCGGCCTCATGGGCCACGGCTCGACCATCCGCAACGTCGACCTCGTCCTCGCCGCCCTGCGCGAGATCCTCGGGCGCTGAATGCCGCCTCTCGGCGGCGTTTGGCTTCAATTCACCCTCAACTCTCCTCCGCCCGTCATGCGCGCCTTCCGCCTTCCCGCCGTCGCCGGCTTCGCCCTCGCCTTCGGATTGGCCCATGGCTTCGCCGCCTCCGCGGCCAAGCCCAACGTCCTCTTCGTCCTCTCCGACGACCACAGCTATCCGTTCCTGAGCTGCTACGGCGATGCCAACGTCCGCACGCCCGCCCTCGATCGCCTGGCCGCCGAGGGGATGAAGTTCCACCGCTTCTTCACCGTGGCGCCCCAGTGCGTGCCGTCGCGGGCCGGGTATCTCACCGGTCGCTCCGCTGTCGCGGCCCGCATGACGCGCTTCTCGTCCGCGCTGCCGCGCGACGAGATCACGTTCCTCGAATACCTCCGCGACAAGGCCGGCTATTATACGGGCATCGCGGGCCGCACCTACCATCTCGACGGCTCCGCGCGCGCGACCGGCACGCAGATCGGCGAGATCATGGAGCGGCACGGCCTGCGGACGTTTGCGCAGCGCGTCGATTTCCTGCGGCAGGGCTCGGACGAGCAGGCCATCGAGCAGACGAAGGAGTTCCTCGACGGCCGCCCCGCCAGCCGGCCGTTCGCGCTCTGGCTGAATTTCAGCGATCCGCATCACGCCTGGAACGCCCCGGCGCAGTACCGCCCCGACCCGGCCGCCCTCAAACTGCCGGCCCACTGGCCCGATCTCCCCGGCATGCGCGAACAACTCGCCGACTACTGCGCCGAGGTGAACCGCGTCGATGCCAGCATGAAGCGCGTGCTCGACCTCCTCGCCGCGCGCGGCTTCGCCGCCAACACCCTCGTAATCTTTGCCGGCGACAACGGCGCCGCCCTGCCCCACGGCAAGGGCTCCCTCTACGATCCCGGCTCCAACGTGCCGCTCGTCGTCCGCTGGCCCGGGGTCGTGAAACCCGGCGGCGATTCGCGCACGTTGTTGAGCGGCGAGGACGTCGCCCCCACCATCCTCGCCGCCGCCGGCCTGCCGCCGGGCCCGAAGATGAGCGGCCGCAGTTTCCTCGGACTGCTCAAGGGCGAGACGTACACCCCGCGCACCCATGTCTTCGTCGAACGCGGTCCCCACGGTTCGGGGCCGGTCACGGTCAACATCCGCAACAGCACCTACGATCTCGCCCGCAGCGTGCGCAGCGACCGTTACAAGTTCATCTACAATTGCACGCCCTGGATTCCGTACTCGCCGGTCGACTCGTCGGGCGGCGCCGCGTGGCGCGAAATGACCGCCGCCAACGAGCAGGGCCGCCTCGCCCCCGGGCTGCGCGCCACGTATTTCACCGCGCCGCGGCCCGTCTACGAACTCTACGACCTCGAGAACGATCCGTCCGAGCTGGCCAATCTCAGCGGCCAGCCCGCCCTGCAGAAGATCGAACTCCAGCTCCGGCTCGCGCTCACGGAAAAGATGATCGTCGATTTCGACTACCTGCCGCTGCCCGATGTCGGCGACAACGCCGGTCCCGCCGCGAAAAAGGAAAAGGCCGGCCGGGGCAAGCGCAGCGTGAAGTAGTCCGGCCGGGGCCCTCGAAGTTTGAAATCTCCGGACTGACGATGGTCAAAGTGGCGGAGCCATCCTGGCTCCGCTTCCTGCGGGGCATGCGTTTCGGTGGGCGGCTGCAACGGTCGCAAACGATCTCGCCTCCGGCCGGATCGCTTGGTGGATTCCTGCCTCACCCACCACCCGTCGCGTTTCCTCATGACCGGCCTCCCCTGTCGTTCGTCCGTTTTTTCCCTCGCTCGTCGCGCCGCGTTGCTGCTTTCGGTTCCGGCTCTTTCCCCGGCCGTCGCGGGTGCGGCGACGGCGGTCGACTTCACGCGGGAGGTGCAGCCGATCCTCGCCGAACATTGCCTGCACTGCCACGGGCCCGACGAAAACGATCGCAAGGCCGGTTTCCGGCTGGATGTCCGCGACGCCGCGCTGAAGGGCGGGCGCTCCGATCTGCCCGGCATTGTCCCCGGCAAGCCCGAGGCCAGCGAGATCGTCGCGCGAATCCTTTCCGCCGACGAAGAGGAGGTCATGCCGCCCCCGAAGGAGAAGAGACCCCTCTCGGCCGCCCAAAAGGAAACTCTCCGGCGCTGGATCGCCGAGGGCGCCCCCTACGCCCAGCACTGGGCCTTCGTCACCCCCGAAAAAAGACCGCTCCCC
>JABWAU010000125.1 GCA_013360875.1 Anaerolineales bacterium
ATCAGTAGATCACGAAAATCCTGCGTAGGTCTGCGCTCTCTAGCGCAAACCTGTCGTTAGAGAACGCCAAGTACGCGCTTTCGTGAAGTACTGATTATGTAGGAAGGTTCCATGACCCGAAACGTACAAATCCTTAGCACTGGAAGTTATGTCCCTGAACGAATCGTGACCAACGCCGAAGTGGATGCGCTTATTGGCGAATCCACAGATCAATGGCTGATCGAGAACGTCGGGATTCGCGAACGCCGCTGGATGTCGCCCGAGCAGACAACCTCCGACCTGATCGTGGAAGCCTCCAAAAAAGCCCTCGTTCACGCGGGACTTGAGGCTGGCGACCTCGACCTGATCATCGTTTCCACCGATACGCCGGACTACTTATCTCCATCTACATCTGTTGTTGTCCAAGCCAAACTCGGCGCTGACAGGGCGGGCTGTTACGATGTCAACTCGGCGTGCGCGGGTTGGGTCACGGCGCTGGATCAGGGCGCGCGTTATCTGATGACCGAACCGACAATGAAATATATTTTGGTCGCGGGCGGATATGGCATGAGCCGCTTCCTCGATTTCAAGGACAAGAAGACCGCCAATCTTTTCGCCGATGGCGCGGGCGCGGTGGTGTTGGGAGTGGGTGAAGAGCAGGGTTTTCTCGGCAGTAATCTTCTATCCGTTGGTTCGTTCCATGATGCGTTGGGAATTTATTCGGGCGGTACGTTCCGTCCCTGCACGCCGGAAAACATGGGACAGTTCGGTCCTCCCAAAGTCGAGTTCGTCAAAAAATTTCCCAAAACCTTCAACACCGAATACTGGCCCCGCCTCATGCAAGGCGCGCTCGACAAGGCTGGTTTGACCTTCGACGACGTGGATCAATACTTCTTCACCCAACTCAACCTCCGTACCATCGAATATATGATGAAGTTGCTCAAACAGCCCATCACAAAGACCCACTGGGTGATGGACAAATGGGGCTACACGGGTTCGCCGTGCGTGGTCATGGCGCTGGATGATGCGATCGCACAAGGCAAAGGTCCTAAACCTGGCGATGTGATTCTCTTCTGCGCGAGCGGAGGCGGAATTACGATGGCGGCCTCGGTGTGGAGGTGGATGGTGGGGAGTGAGAAGGGAGAAGGGAAAAGGAAGAAGTGAGAAAGAAGAAGTGGAAAGGAGAAAGTGGAAAGTCGGGCGACTCACTTTCTACTTTCCATTCGCAAGGAGATACCATGTATATCGGAGACTATCTCGCTCGAAGAGAACTGTATTCTCCCAACAAACTCGCGTTCATTGACGCGGGGAAAAATCCCGAATGGCGTCTAACTTATCGAGATGCAAACCGCCGCGCGAACAAACTTGCCAATTGGTTGAAATCGCAGGGAATCCAAAAAGGCGACCGCGTCGCCATCCTCGCTCGGGACGGTTACGAACATCTCGATCTTTTCTTTGCCTGCTCCAAACTCGGCGCGATCCACACCGCGCTCAACTGGCGTTTGCACTGGCAGGAATTACTCGAAATTTTCAAAGCCACTACGCCGAAAATCCTCATCTATTCAGATGACTTCAAGGAAAACGTAACTCAACTCGCCTTCCACTTTCCACTCACCACTTTACATTTAGATGGCGATGGAATTGAAGGAAGCCTGCTCTTCGAATCAATTCTCCAATCCTCCCCTGATTCTCCAGTCACCTGCGAAACGCTCGAAGCCGAAGACATCGCCGCCTTGATCTTCACCGGCGGGACAACAGGACTCCCCAAAGCCGCGCAGGTTTCCCACCGCATGATCGCGTGGAACACGCTCAATACCGTCATCCATGATGTGACTCATAACGACATTTATCTCAACGTCTTTCCGATGTTCCACACGGGCGGGTTGTTCGTTTATACGCTGCCGCAAGTCATCTTCGGTGGGACGACGATCTTCATCCGTCAATTTGACCCGATACAGGTTTTAGATCTGCTTGAACGCGAGCATGTCACCATCTTTGCCGCGGTGCCGACGATGTATCAAATGCTGACGACGGCATCGAATTGGGAGTCGGCAGATTTGTCGTCACTGCGATTCTGCACATCGGGCGGCGCGCCGTTACCTGTGCCTTTGGTGGAGAAATATACGCGTGAGAAGAACATCCGCTTCAAGCAGGGATTCGGGATGACGGAGTTCGGTCCGGGAATCTTTGCGCTCGCGCCCGAGGACGCCATCCGCAAGGCGGGTTCGATCGGCAGACCCAACTTCTTCGTGGACGCGCAAATCGTCGGGGAGCAGAATCAGTTCCTCGGTCCGAATGAGGCGGGGGAATTGATCCTCAAAGGTCCGTCGTATTGTTCGGGCTATTTCAATAATCCAGAAGCGACCGCGCAGGCAGTTGACGAACGCGGATTCTTCCACACAGGCGATGTCGCGTATTTTGATGACGAAGGTTATTTCTACAACGTTGACCGCAAAAAGGATATGTTCATCAGCGGCGGTGAGAACGTGTATCCTGCTGAGATCGAAAAGGTTTTGTATCAGCATCCCGCCGTTCATCAATGCGCGGTGATTGGTCTGCCCAATACGAAGTGGGGTGAAGTCGGTAAGGCATGTGTGGTGTTGAAACCAAATCAAACTGCAACGGAGGCTGAACTATTGGAATTTATGACAGAGCGATTGGCGAAATATAAAGTCCCCAAATCCGTGACGTTCATGGATGCCCTGCCCATTTCCGCGGCGGGGAAAATTCTCAAGCGCGAGTTGCGCGAGAAGTTTACAGTGGGAAGTGGGTAGTGGACAGTTAGTCAATGCGTTTTACCGTCCACTTCCCACTGACCACCATCCACTACAAAAGGAGAATAACATGTCCACAGTTCCCACTTTACCCGGTATCACTTCGAAGATGATGGATACCTCCCGCTTGAAGACCCACGTGCTTTTCAGCGGATCCGACGACGGCAAGCCTGTCCTTTTCATTCACGGTAACGCCTCGTCGTCCACCTATTGGGAGGAGATCATGCTCAAACTTCCCAGCGGATTTCGCGGCATCGCGCCCGACCTGCGCGGCTACGGCGACACCGAAGACAAACTGATTGACGCGACGCGCGGCATGGGCGACTGGGTGGATGATTTGCTGGCGTTGCTGGACGCCCTCAAACTTGACAAAGTCCACGCCGTCGGACACTCGATGGGCGGCACGATCGTCCTTGGACTTGTGGCTGGCGCGGCGGAACGGATCTTGAGCGCCACCCTGGTCAACCCCGGCTCGCCCTATGGCTTCGGCGGCTCGAAAGGTGTGGATGGAAAACCCTGTTACGATGACTTTGCCGGTTCGGGCGGAGGCGTGGTCAACCCCGATTTCCCGAAGTTGATCGCGGCGGGCGACCGCTCATCGGATAACCCGCAAGCCTCGCCGCGCGTGGTGATGAACAGTTTCTATTGGAAACCTCCCTTCAAACCCGCGCGTGAGGAGGATCTGCTTTCGTCGCTGATGACGGAAAAGATCGGCGAACAAAAATATCCCGGCGATTTTGTCGCTTCGCCAAACTGGCCCAACGTCGCGCCCGGCAAGTTCGGTCCCATCAACGCGCTTTCGCCGAAATACGTGGGCGACAGCGTTGAGCGATTCGTCAATGCCTCGCCCAAACCGCACGTGTTATGGATCCGCGGCGACTCGGACATGATCGTCTCGGACAATTCCTTCTTCGATTTTGGAACGCTTGGCAAACTGGGCTACGTCCCCGGCTGGCCCGGCGAGGAGGTCTATCCGCCTCAGCCGATGGTGGGTCAGATGCGCAATGTCCTTGAGCAATATAAAGCCAATGGTGGATCGTTCGAGGAAGTGGTGATCGCAGACACGGGACATACTCCGTATATCGAGAAGCCCGAAGAGTTCATGGCGTTGTTTGGGAAAGTGTTGGAGTGATCAGTCATCAGTGAACAGTAATCGGTTCTACCCGGTCACTGTTCGCTGATGACTGCTTGTAACCGGCTTGTAACAGCGTTACGCTATCCTGCGAACGAACAGGATGTCCATCATGCCCAAGATTCACGTGAACGACATCGAACTCTACTACGAACTTCACGGACCGGAAGACGCCCCGCTGTTGGTACTCAACAACGGCATCATCATGAACGCCTCCACCAGTTGGGTGTATCAGACCGAGACGCTGGCGCGCCGTTACCGCGTTCTGCAATACGATTGCCGCGGGCAGGGACAATCGGAGCATCCCGAAGGTCCGTACACAATGGAGTTGCACGCGAGGGACCTTGCCGCCCTGATGAAGGCGCTGGGTTACGAACGGGCGCACCTGGTCGGCATCTCTTATGGCGGCGAGGTGGCGCAGGCATTCGCATTGAAATATCCACAGCAGACCAGCAGCCTGATTCTGGCGGATACGGTCAGCGAGGTATGGCCCGAACTGCGGATCATCGTTTCGTCGTGGCTGGACGCGGCGCGCGTCGGCAACTCAGAGGCGTTTTTCAACGTCACGGTCCCCTGGAATTTCTCACCGGCGTTCATTGCCGGCAACCCTCGTTTACTGGAGGATGCGCGCAAACGGTATGCGCTTCTGGATTACGCCGCGATCGTCCGCCTGTGCGAATGTTTTCTGAACGTGAACTTTACCCCCCGCCTGGGCGAGGTCAAATGCCCGACCTGCATCATCGCCGGTTCCGTGGACCGGCTCAAGGGAGTAACCTATGCCGCGATTCTGAAAAACGGCATCCCACACGCCGAAGTCCACATTTTGGATGGGGCGGGGCATGCAACCTGCTGGGAACGTCCGCAGGAATTCAACACGGTCGTGCTGGGATTTCTATCCAAGCAATCATCGTAGTAACGACTTCAGTCGTTACTCAGTTCAACGACTGAAGTCAGCGTATCGAAAGGAATATTCTTCATGAGAATGAAAGACAAGGTTGTGCTCGTGACCGGCGGGGCGGCGGGGATCGGCAAGGCGACAGCGTTGCGGTTTGCCGAGGAAGGCGCGAAGGTCGTCATCTGTGACGTGAACGAAGCGGCGGGACAGGAGACGGTCAAACTGCTTGGGGAGGGCGCGTCGTTCTACAAGGTCAATGTGACCAGCCGGGAAGAGGTGCAGAAGTGGGTGGAGGATGTCGTTGCGAAGTATGGTCGTATTGACGCACTGGTCAATAACGCGGGCGTCCTGCGCGACGGGCAACTGGTCAAGGTCAAGGATGGGCAGTTGATGAGTCAGATGTCCGAAGCGGATTTCGATCTGGTGATTTCGGTCAATTTGAAAGGCGTGTTCAACTGCGCTCAGGCGGTCGCGCCTGTGATGATCAAGCAGGGCGGAGGAGTGATCCTGAACGCGTCGTCTGTGGTCGGGCTGGACGCGAACTTCGGACAAACGAATTACGTGGCGACGAAGTTCGGCGTGATCGGTATGACCAAGGTCTGGGCGCGCGAACTTGGGCGATACAACATCCGCGTCAATGCGGTGGCGCCCGGCTTCACCGCGACTGAGATGATCAATGCCATGCCTGACAAGATTTTGGACGGCATGAAAGCGCGCACGCCGCTGGGCAGGCTCGGTGAGCCGCGCGAGATTGCCAGCGCCTACCTGTTTCTCGCATCGGATGAAGCCTCGTTCATTACAGGCGAAGTCCTGCGCGTGGATGGCGGGATTGTGGTTGGGACCTAGAGTGTCAGGTGCCACGTGTCAAGTTCCAAGTGAATCTGACACGTGATACTTGGAACCTGAAACTTGGAACTGATGAATTCTGCCGATCTGTTGACCAAACGAGCGTATCTGACTCCCGACCGCGAGGCGTTGTACGACGCGGCGAGCGGAGTCCGTTACACGTACGCGGAGTTGAATCAACGCGCCAGCCGCGCGGCGAATTTCCTGCGCGAGACGTGCGGCGTGGAAAAAGGCGACCGCGTATCCATACTCGCGCACAACCACATCGCTTACGTTGATCTGTTGTTTGGACTTGGCAAGATCGGCGCGGTCTTCGCCCCGTTGAATTGGAGGCTCACTTCACGCGAGTTGACCTACATCGTCAATGACTGCCAGCCGAAGGTGTTGATCGTGGGTCCTGAGTTTGTTTCCGTGTATGAAGAAATGAAGAACTCAACCAATGTGGAGCATGTCGTCGCGTTGGAAGAGGCGGAGATTGGAGGAGTGGAGGATTATGAGGGTCTGTTGGTGCAGGCCTCGGCGGAGGAACCGAAGCGTCCGTTCATCGAAGCGGAGGATGCCTATTGCATCCTCTACACGTCGGGAACAACGGGGCGTCCCAAGGGGGCAATCCTTCCACACCGGCAGATTTTGTGGAACGCCATCAATACGGTCATTTCATGGGGGTTGAGCGAGAGGGACGTTTCGCCGATCCTGACGCCGATGTTCCATTCGGGCGGGCTGTTCGTCTTTCTCGTGCCGTTGTTCTACGCGGGCGGGCGGATCGTGCTGGCGCGGACGTTCGACGCCGACGAATCGTTGAAGTTGATCGTGGATGAAAAATGCACGGTCATTCTGGGCGTGCCGACGTTATTTCAGGTTTGGATGAATTCGCCGCAATTCGAGACGGTTGATTTTAGTCATGTGCATTTCTTTATCAGCGGAGGCGCGCCGTGCCCGCCATCGTTGATCGAAGCGTGGAGCAAACGCAAAGGCGTGACAATGCGCCAGGGTTATGGCTTGACCGAAGTGGGCGTGAATTGTTTTTCGATGACGGACGAAGACGCGTTGAGAAAGGTTGGCTCGGTGGGGAAACCGATCTTTCACAGCGAGATGCGTTTGGTGGATGAAAATGGAAACGATGTGCCTGTTGGCGAAACGGGCGAATTGATCATCAAGGGTCCGCATGTGTGCGTGGGATATTGGAATAATGAGGAAGCCACGCGGCAGTCGTTGAAGGACGGCCCTTCGACAGGCTCAGGGGTACCCTGGTTTCACACGGGCGACATGGCGCGCATGGATGATGAAGGTTATTTTTACATCGTTGGTCGCTTCAAGGACATGATCATCAGCGGCGGCGAGAACGTGTACGCTGCCGAAGTGGAAGCGGTGTTTCGTGAACATGAAGCGGTTGCGGATGCGGCGTTGATCGGTCAACCCGATGAGAAATGGGGGGAGGTCGGTTTGATGATAGTGGCGCGCAAGCCGAATCAAAACGTGAGCGCGGAGGAGTTGCTGCAATTCTGCACGGGACGTTTGGCGAAATACAAACTTCCGAAGCGCATCGAGTTTGTCGAGTCTCTGCCGTATTCGCCGTACGGAAAAGTGATGAAGGCGGAGTTGAGAAAGAGGTTTGTGGAGGATGGAAGGTAGAAAGTGGAAAGTGGATCAAGCACCCGCCGCTTTTCACTTTCCACTTTCCAAAGGAGCAACAACCATGCCAAAAACCAACGCCAACGGAATCGAACTCTATTACGAAACACACGGCACAGGAAAACCGCTCGTGTTGATTTCGGGTCTTGGGTATTCGAGTTGGCAATGGCATAAGATGGTTCCGTTTTTGGCGGAGCATTTTCAGGTGGTCACGTTCGATAATCGCGGCGCCGGTCAAAGCGACAAACCTGCGGGTCCGTATACCGCGCAGATGCTTGCGGCAGACACTGTTGGTTTATTGGATGCGCTTGGAATGGAAAAAGCGATCATCGCGGGTCATTCGATGGGCGGTTTCGTTGCGCAAGCCCTCGCGCTCGATTTTCCGCAAAGGACGGAGAAACTGATCCTGTGTTCGACAAACTTCGGGGGACCGCGCCATGTTCCGATCACGCCTGAAGCGATGAAAGTCCTCACCGATGTCACGAGCGATGCGTTGACCCGCTTCAGAAACGGACTCGTCGTCAGCACCGCGCCGGGCTGGGCGGAGAAGAATCCGGAGATGATCCACAAATGGATCGAGTGGCGCGTCGCGAATCCGATAGAACCGGTTCATTATCAAGCGCAACTTGCGATCGGGCTTGCATTGTTGCCCGAAGCCGCGGCATTCGAGGATAAACTGCCACGCCTCGACATCCCGACCCTGATCCTGTTCGGCGCGTACGACAAAGTTGTCCCGCCCGCGAACGCCTCTCTCCTCGCCGAAAAGATCGCGAACAGCCGGGTCGTCATCTTCCCCGACGCGGGACATCACTTTCCCATTGAAATTCCCGAAGCCGCTTCGCGCGCAATCATTGAATTCGCGAAAGGAGGTGATGCCTCGTAATCAGTACTTCACGAGCGCGCGTAATTAGCGTTCTCTTACGCCCAAACCTGACAGGATTTTCGTGATCTACTGATAATCCCTGCCGAATATCTTTTCGAACCATCTGAATCGAACACGAAGAATAAAACAAAGAAGGAGAAAAGAAAATGAAAGTCTTTCGTACATTTGCATTTGCGCTTGTCGCCATGACCTTGATTCTGGCGGCTTGTGCCCCCGCCACTCCCCCCGCGCCGACGGAACCTCCCCCTCCCACCAAAGCGCCCACTGCCGTTCCAACTGTTGCTCCGACTGAGGAACCCGTTGCTGGTCTGACTTGCGCCGAACCCGTCAAAGTCGGTCTCATCACCGACGCCACAGGCGCGCTTGCCATTTACGGCGCGCACATCCTGCGCTCATTCATGCTCGGCATGGAATACGCCACCGGCGCGCCTGGCTCAGCCGGCGAGAAGTTCGATTTTGCCCAGACCCAGGAAAACACGTTCAAGATTGACGACTGCGAGATCCAGGTGTTCGTCCGCGATGATGGGAGCAATCCGGAAAATACCGCCACCGTCGCGCGCGAACTGATTGACGTGAACGGCGTGAACATCCTCGTCGGCACGGTTTCCTCCGGCGCGACTGCCACCCTGCAGGGCATCGCGCTCGAAAACGGGATCCCGCTCATCGTGGCGCCCGCCGCGGCGAACGACATCACGGGCGTGAACTTCAACGAATACACCTTCCGCACCAGCCGCAACAACTATCAGGACGCGATGAACGAATGTATCGCGCTTACACAGCAACACGAAACCTTCGTCCAGATCGCTCCCGATTACGCCTTTGGACGCGGTTCCGCCGCCGCCTTCCGTGATGCGTGTACGCTGGGCGGCGCGACCTTCGTGGCTGACGATATTTTCGCCCCATTGGACACCACCGACTTCACCCCCTACATGGAACAGATCGCCAACTCCGGCGCGGAGGCGTACATCGTTACCTGGGCTGGCTCCGGCTTTGTCTCGCTTATGCAAGCCGCCGCCGATCAGGGTGTGACCGAGACCATGGCGCTGGGCGCGACCTTCATTGACAACGTGCTGATGCCGACCTTCTTCGCCAACGCGATCGGAACGACGGCTGGCATTCTGTATCACTACAGCGCGCCGAACAACCCCGCCAACGACTTCCTCGTTGCCAACACCAAGCCGCGCTACGGCGTGATGCCCGATCTGTTCGACGGCGACGGCATGAATGCCGCCATCCTGGTCGTGGAAGCGATCAAAGCCACGAACGGTGACGTTAGCGGGGAAGCGCTCAAGGCCGCGATGGAAGGCATGGAATTCGAGGGTCCCAAGGGAACAGTTTACATCCGCCCCGAGGATCACGTGGCCATTCAGGATATGTACATCCTCAAACTTCTCAACGTGACCGACCCCGACGCCAACTTCTACGAATACGTGGATACGACTCGTCCCGAACCTCCCTGCCTGCTTCCCGAGAATCTCAAAGACCGCTGCGGTGACCTGCCCTACGGCTCCCTGAGCGGACAATAATTCTTGTACCTCTCCCCTTGCCCCTCTCCCATGTTGGGGGAGGGGTTGGGCGAGGGTACAATTCGAGCGTGGACGGCGAACCGCAGACCGTCTTATCGTCCACGGGCCATTGTCCATCCTCTATCGTCTATTGTCCAAACCAAAGGCATCATGTCCGACGAAATCATTATCGAAACTGTCAGCCTGAGCAAACACTTCGGCGCGCTGGTTGCCGTGGATAACGTCAACTTAAAAGTGCGGAGGAACTCGTTGCACGCCATCATCGGTCCGAACGGCGCGGGGAAAACCACCTTCTTCAATTTATTGAGCGGCAACCTCGAACCTACCGGCGGAAGCGTCATCTTTAAGGGACGCGACATCACGCACCAGCCCGTTCATCGCACGATTCATTTCGGCATCGGACGTTCCTTCCAGATCACGAACATCTTCCCCAATCTCACTGTCTTTGAAAACATCCGTCTTGCCGCGCAGGCGTTGGGAGGGGACAACTTCAAATTCTGGCAATCTACTTCGCGCTTCACGCAATATGAAGAGCGCACGTGGGAAGTCGTCGAAAAGGTCGGCTTGAAGGATCGCGTCTACACGCCCGCCCGCGCCCTTCCGCACGGCGACCAGCGCAAACTCGAACTCGGCATCATCCTTGCTCCCGACCCCGAAGTGCTGTTGCTCGACGAACCCACCGCAGGCATGGCGGCGGAGCAGGTCCCCGATCTGATCGCGCTCATCCAGGAGGTCCAAAAATCGGGAAACAAGACCGTCATGCTCGTGGAACATAACATGAACGTGGTGATGAGCGTTTCGGACGTGATTACAGTCATGCACCTGGGCAAGGTCCTTGCGGAAGGCACGCCCTCCGAGATCGCCGCGAACAAGGAAGTGCAGACCGCGTATCTTGGTGGATTGTATGAGTTGAATGTTTGAGAACCTCGGTGGTCGAGTAGGCGGCGTTCGTCCGCCGTATCGAGACCACCACTGACAATAAACATAAACTTGCATTAGGTGGTCTCGATACGACACTCGCTAATGCTCGTGTCTACTCGGCCACCGGATTAAAAAAATTACTGAGACCTAATGGACTATATCCTCGACGTACAAAACATCCACACCTTCATCGGTCAGTACCACATCCTGCAGGGTGTGAATGTGCGCGTGCCGAAGGGTTCCATCACTGCATTGCTCGGTCGCAACGGCGCGGGCAAGACCACTACGCTCAAATCCATTATCGGGTTGACGACTCCGCGCGAGGGCAAAGTGATCTTTGATGGCAACGAAGTGCAGGGAATGCGTCCCTTCGAGATCGCCAGCATGGGCATTGGCTTTGTTCCCGAACACCGCGCCATTTTCCGTGACCTGACCGTGGAAGAAAATCTCAAACTCGCCGAACGCGCCAAAGGCGATTATCTCCGCAAAAAGGCTTTCATCTTCGATTTATTTCCCGATCTTCAACGGCTCATCGCGCTGCCCGGCACGAGTCTCTCCGGCGGGCAGCAGCAAATGCTCGCCATTGCCCGCGCACTCGTGCCCGATAATCAACTTCTGCTCATCGACGAACCCAGCGAAGGTCTCGCGCCTGTCCTCATCGAATCCATGATGGCTGCCATTCGTGAACTTTCCAAAGAATCAACGATCATTCTCGTCGAGCAAAATTTCCTGGTCGCCAGTCAACTGGCGGAGTATTACGTCATCATCGAAGAAGGGCGCTCGGTGCAGGACGGCAAAATGAAAGACCTCGCCGCTGACAAAGCCGCCATTCATCGTTTTCTGGGAGCCGCATAACATGAACTCCTTCCTTCGTAAAAACATCGTCATGCTTGTAACCGTGCTGGTGATGGCAGTCTTTCTCACCGCCGCCGCACAAGGCATGGAGAAAAAAGATTTCGTTATCACGCTTCTGCGCGGTCTCGCGGTTGGCTCCATTACCTTCCTCGTCGCATCGGGTTTCTCGCTCATCTTTGGTCTGCTCGACGTGCTCAACCTCGCGCA
>JABWAU010000126.1 GCA_013360875.1 Anaerolineales bacterium
GGCATGATGGGAGATTTATCCGCAGGGATGAAGTAGGAACGGCTGATGCGGAACTGGGGCTTCAACAATTGCTGGAGGCTGGCAAAAGGCTGCCTGCGCGTCATCAATTCCGTCAGGGTATCCGGCGAAAATCCCACACCGCCGACGCGGCGCAACATGCCGGTCTCCGGGTCGTAAACGCTGATGAGCGCCGCCCTGAACGGCGTGGCTTCAGTGATGTTTTCGGCGATCTCGTGCAGTGATTGTTCCAACGGCTGCTCGAAATTCAGCGCCTTGCTGCTTTCCAGCAAACGCGAAAGGGTGTCCGTCCGCCTTCGCAGGAGTTCGGAACGCTGGAGTTGTTCCTGATAACGCTGGACATTGCCGATCGCAACCGCCGCCTGGGACGCCAGGGTTTGCGTCACTTCGAGAGCGGCGTCGTCGAAGTGAAACGCCTCCTCGGAGTGGAGGTGGATCAAGCCGACGGTTCCTCCCTGACCGATGATCGGCACAGCCATAAAAGAGCGTATGCCATCGTGGAACGGTTGGTGCGCCGTCTGGGTTATGTCCATGACCACCAGCGGTTCGCCCGAATGGACGACCTCCCGCACGAGGGACGGGAAGGTTTCGGGGAGAGAACAGCCGATCGAAAGAGAAACAGGCGGAGGGTCGGATGAGGCGGTCGTGTCGAAGAGTGCGATTGCTCCGCATGAGGCGCGCGTCGTCCGCAGGCTCTCATCATGTATGACCTGCAAGAGAGAATGCAGGTCCGTCATGGAGTTGAGTTCGCGGCTGACGCGCGCGATGGACGTGAGTTGTTCCACGCGCAGACGCAGGTGTTCGTCCGTCAGCGTGGAGCGGGAGGCGTCGTCTATCGCCGAAGCCAGTTGATTTGCGGCGGTGGAGATGATTTGAAGATCGTATTCGTTGAAGTAGTCGGCTTTGCGGCTTCCCAGCATAAGTTCGCCCAGGCTTTGATCGCGAACGACGAGCGGAACGACCACAGCGGATTCCACCTGCAATGCCGGAACGAGGGGACGATAAACGGACAGGACGCGCCTGTCCGCGCTGAGACGTCCCGTTATGAACGGCTTTTGACTGCCCGACACGGTGAAACGGTATTGCGCGGCGTCCACGTGCAGGCGGCTGAGGGCGCTGATCGTTTCCTTCGCGGCGCCGAACACCGACTCTTCGTGCAAGCGCAGTTCGCCGAGACGTTCATCGCGCAGGAAGATGGCGGCGATATCCCCGCGGAAGAGGCGCACAAGTTCCTGAACCGAAAAGCGCAGGATTTCATCCACGTTCGCCGGAGAGGTTGTCAGGCTGGCAATGCGGCGCAACGCGTCGGAACGCATCGCGCGTTGCCGGGTTTGTTCCACGATCACCGAGCTTTGGATGATGCCCGCGGCTTGTTGGGCAACCGCTTCGATCAGGCGGATCTCGGAATTCGAGAATTCGGCAGCCCCGCCCTTGCGGTTGGAAACCTGGAGGTATCCCACCAGCCTTTCGCCGGAGATCATCGGGGCAAGGATGGATTCGCGCAGGCTGGCGGCTTGCGAAATGGTCTGTAATTCCAGGTTGCGCCAGTCGGGATCGTGCGCGGCGTCGCGTGTGACGATCAGGTTCCTGCGGGTCACAACCGCTTCAGCCGGGCTATCGGGCGGGATGGGGGCGCGGTACATCTCCACGATGTTCGGCGGTAATCCCTGGAACGGAGATTGCGCCTCCAGGGTCCTTTTCTCCTCGTCGTATAACAGGAAGCCGATGATCTCCGCCTCGAAAAGGGGCGCGATATTTTCGATTAAGCGCTGGATCAGGTTGCTGTAATCGCGCGAGGCGCTCATCGCCTGCCCCAGGCTGGCAAGCCCGCTCAATTCGGATGCGCGCCTTTGTTCCGCTTCATAGCGCGCGGCGTTGCGGAGGCTGTAGGCGACCTGCGGCAGGACCAGCCCGATCAAATCCAGGTCCCGCTGCCCAAGCGCGCCCGGCGTGAGATGACCGAGTTCCAGCGTCCCGATCAACCGACCGTCCGCAGTGAGAGGCAGTCCAATGTAGGACTGAACCGGGGAATTCCCATCCATGCTCCGCGCGGCAGGCGACGGCACGCGGGTATTCGAGACCAGGACCGGCGAACGCTGGCTCAGAAGATAATCGGTCAGTTTGCCAAATTGGGAAAGAGGGACGCGCTGGACGGATCCGCCTCCGGACTCCAGGGTGTACGACGTCAGCCTTTGGGAGGTGAAGTCCATGATCTTGATTTCCAAAAGGTCGGAGGGGATCAACTGCGAGACGTTCAACAGGACCGCGTGGATCACTTCTTCGAGATCGAGGCTGGCGGATATGTCTCTGCCAAAATCCGATATCAGGCGCAGGAGGGAGGATTCTTCGTCCGTTAGGGTCTTCGAGAATCCCACCGGCTTCATTGCCACGAGCATCTGGGTGTAACCGCCCGGCACCGGATAGGACGTGGCTTCCACCAGTTGACTTCCAATGGACAACCGTTTTTGGCCGGGGTTCGCGCATAGGTCGAGAAAATCCCCGGAGGGACGGGTTTGCCTCATTATGCGTTCGAGATCCGGCGTTTCCTCCGGGCGCACGCCGAACCACTCGCGCGCCAAGCCGTTGATATATTCGATCCGCCCGCCGGATTGAACGAGCAGGATGCCTTCGTGTATTTTGGATGTATCGGGGAGGTAAAACGAAGAGTCGCCCTGGGGCGTGAAGGGGAGGTCACGGGAGGCGCGGCGAAACGCGAGGATCACCAGCACCGGTATCAGCAACGCCAGCGCCAGCAGGATTAAATATTGACCAATTCCCAGCCCGGCAAACATTCTGGATCATCAACCCGCTTTGCCAGCCGAGGGAGCGTCCTGCCGGCGGGCTTCAGCCGCAAGCTCGGTGATCTCGCGAATATCGGCAAAGGTATGTTCATTGGGCGAAACCACGCCCATGGACAAATTCATGAACGGGACCTTTATGGCGGTTCCATCGGCCGCGGAAGCCTGCATGAATCCCTGCTGCCGATCCATGAAGTTGTAATGCGTCAACACTTCCTCGTCGAACCGCGACTTGAGGCGTTCCTTGATGGCAGCCGCCTTCTCGATCTTCGTAACTACGATGAAGTTGTCGCCGCCCGCGTGCCCGATGAAATCGGACGGCGTGCCGAGTTCATCCACCACCTCGCCGATCAGCATGGCGGTAAAGCGCAGGACGTCGTCGCCGGCCACGAAACCGTACACATCCTTGAACGGCTCGAAGTGATTGATGCGCGCGTCGATCAGCGCCCAGTCCTTTTCCCGTATGATGCGGCGCAGTTGCTCCTCGATCAAACGACCGGCGGGAAGTCCCGAGCGGGGATCGGTCAGGCTCTCGCGTTCCGCGCGGCGGATCGCGCCCTGCACGCGCAATTTGAGTTCCTCGATGTCGAACGGCTTGGTGATGTAATCGTCCGCGCCCAGTTCCAGCCCTTGCAGTTTGTCGCTGCGTTCGTCCTTTTGGGTGAGAAAGATCACCGGGATGTGGCTGGTGCGCATGTTCGTTCGCAGATTACGACACACCTCGTAGCCGTCAATATCAGGCAACATGATATCCAGCACGATCAAATGCGGAAGGACCTGCCTGGTCTTCTCCAGCGCTTCCGCTCCGCGCAAGGCGATATCCACATCGAAATCCAAGCCCCCAAAATAGATCTTGAGCATGTTCCCGATGTCGAGATCGTCTTCCACAACCAACAATCGCGATTTTCCCATAAACAGCCTCCGATTATTACGTATGCGCCGCTGTGGCTCTCCTTGCATTGCGTCGCACCATCTCAATTTGCTGTAGCGTCACTTCACGCTCGAACGAACGAAAGCCGCTCAAGCGAAATCCGTGTTTCTTTGCCATCGAACCGATCTCTTCGACGCGCTCCCTCGTAATGCGCTTACCGAGCGTATAATCCTCGAAACGACCATCCAAAGCCAGGGCGATCGTCTCCGCCATGCAGGCGTATGCCTTGCCCGGCGGAAAACCAAAGTTAAAGTGGAAATCAACGGGGCCTGGCACGTCCACCATTCCGCCGTCAATCACTAATATATCATCTCTCGACGCCGCCACCATTGCAGATACATCACGGGGACGGGCGACGTCGCAGATGACGCTGCCCGGCTGTAAAAATTCCGGGCGGATCACGTCGTGGAGCGCGCTGGTCACGGTCAGGATCAACTGCGCCTCCGCCAGAACGTCCATCCGCGTGCTGACGATCAGTTCGGCTTGCGCTGAGCCCGGTCGAAGCGTTCTCGCGCGGACGCTGAGTCTGTCGCGCAGTTCTTCGAGTTTTTCCTGTCTTCGGCCGATCAGATAAAGCCGTTCCACATCATCCGCCAGCAGATCGGCGCAGACCTGACCGATCGCGCCGGTGGCGCCAACCACAGCAGCGGTGGCGCCTCGAAGCGGAATGTCCATCAGCCGCGCCGCCTCCCGAATGGCTTCCACCGCAACGATCACCGTATATGAATCGCCGGTTGTGACCGGCACATCCAGCGCCTTTGCTATGGTTATCCCTGCGTCTCCAACCACCGAGGTAAAGGCGCCCAACCCCAGAATTTGCGCTCCGAGTTTTTCCGCCATACGTCCGGTTTGAATAATCTTACGATAAACCGTTCGCTCCGGCAACTCCAGCATCCGTCGCGGCGTATACGGACATGCAATGAACCAGCCTTTGACCTCCCTGCCCGTCGCCTCCGAGCGTATCCCTTCGATCTCGGAAATGAAAACGGGCGGGAAGAACGTGGAGAAAAAGTCAATCTGCCTCTCGCTCAACAGGCGTCCCAAAAGCGGAAACTTCCGGCTGACATCCCTTTTCGGATCTATGGGATGGATGATAAACGCAAAGGTGTCCACGTGTTACCATGATTCCAGTTCCTGCGCTTCCCTGTTTTCAGGGGCATACAGGCGTTTGTGCAACCCGGCGAACCTGAACTTGTGATGATCGCTGTCCTCATAACTGACATCCCTGTCAATCACGCGTCGCTCCCCGGAAGCCACCAGCACAACGTCCGATTCGATCATACGGGCGGGATAAACGATCATCCCCGACCCGAGACGGCAGTTATGCCCAACGGCGCTTCCGATCACGGGACGATTCGCATCCTTCAATCTGCCCTGACCATCTCGCGCGCGGATCGGAGCAGGCACGAGGTTGTAATCTGTAAAGGTGGAGCCTGCGCCGATGAACGTGTTGCGCCCCACCACGCACATTTGAAGGCAGGTGTTTTGCGCGATCATACTGTTTTCCATGACGGTGGTCATGAACAGGGCGGAGCGAAAGGGCAGGAACGTCCCGTCGCCTACAACCGACAACATCAATTGAACGTCCTGCGAGATGTTGACGTTGTTCCCGATGATGCAGTTTTCGATGACCGCGCCGGCGTTGATCGTCACGTTATCGCCGATGGTGGTTGGACCGTGAATGACGGCGCGGGGATCTATCACACAATTCTTTCCGACCTTCACCAGTTCGGAACATTCGAGAATCTGGCGTCCCTCGAACAGGGCTTTCCCCAGGATGCCCAGTTTGAACGCCAGGTCTTCGTTCAGGCGTTTCTCGAACCTGGCGCCCCGCGAAAACAAACCAAATACGACATCCGCAATGAAGATGTGAACCCAGGAATCGATCGCCAACAGGGAACGCAGCGGCACCTGAAAGGTGAGATCGCCGCTCTGATCCGCCATATAGGTCGGCACGTGATAATAACCGAGTTCGCGCGCTTCCAGGTTAATGACCAGCGGTTCCACGTCCGCGACGGGACCGTTCGGGTAATACCAAAGATCCGCCAGAAAAAGCCCGCCCGCAACGGTGTAGGAAGTGGACAGCGGCAGGGCATGTTCCTTGAACGCCAGGTCCTCCGCGGAAAACGCCGCGCGCACTGCCCGTTTTTTGCGACGCGCGGCAGAGACAAAGGCTCGGATATACTCCGCGTCGAAAAAAAGATTATTGCGATACACGATCATCTCGACCCGTTCGTTTGGAATGGGTTCCTTTGGTTTCAATTCCTTTTCGCGGGTCGTGTATGGGGCAAGGATATTTCTCTGATGCAGCCAGAGTGGGTTGTTCTGGATGCGCAGGTCACGCGCGGGTTCATTGAAAGGCGCGATCAAGCGTGTGTCTGGGATGATGATCTTGTACATAATCCTGTATTATTATTCCACAGAATCACAAAAACAGGGACAACAAGTCCCTTGCAGGAACATCTACATTTTTGTTGGGGCGTCAATAGATGGGAGATTGGTCAATCACGATCGTGCAGGTTTCGTCGCCAGCCGCAATGCAGGTTTTTTCCTCCACGCCGAACACCCTCCCCCCGCTCACCCAGTAAAGCGCTTCCTGCAACAAGCCGACCGCCAGGTGGCAGACCGGTTCCCGCGCGTGGCGTTCCCAGCACAGGGGACATCGTTCGATGTGCCAGAGCAGCGTGTCTCCATTCTCCTCCACCCGCACCTTCTGATCGGTAAAGTTATTGAACAACTCCGCGAACGCCTTCGCTCCGACGTTCAATTTCGCGGGAAGAGGCAGAAGACGAAACGCCATTTCAGTGACCCCAATCTGCGTCCCATAGTGACGGATGCCATTATTGAAACAGGCGCGCCCGATGCGCGTGGCAAGCCCGCGTCCGCCATGCGGACCGTAAAGCCGTTCCAGGGTTTCGGTCAAGTTGCTGATCGTGGAGAAGGGAAAGACGCGTTCGGCGGTGTCGGCCGGGTAGTTGTCCAAAAGCGAGGGCAGGGAGGCAAGTTTCAGGATGGTATGAACGCCGTTCAGTCCCATCACCTCCTCCATGGAAAGAAGGATGATCCTCCCCATTCGATTCGGGTAGAAATAGTTTTGAGAGTCGGTCATGGAGCGAGTGTCACAGACGTCGTTGTGGCGCTATTCAGGGGCGAAGGCTGGGACTGCGCTGAGGAGCGAACCGGTTCGTCGCTGTCGAGGAAGGCTTTGAGCAATTCGGCGAATTTTTGCGGTTCCTCCAGCATGGGAAAATGTCCCGCCAGCGGGAAGCGTTCGACGCGCGCCTGGGGGATGCCTTTCATCATGGGTTGCCACTGCTTCGGGTGGACGATGATGTCGCGGTCGCCGTAAATGCCCATGGCGGGAATCCTGACCCGGTCAAGCATGGGACGCAGATCGGTCCTTCGAAGCGAGGCAATCGAAAGCAGGAACGATTCGACGGTCGTTCGCGAAAGGTCGCGATCCATCATATCGGCAAAGCGTTCATCCCGGCAGATGAACGGGGACGCCACCCGGACGCCGAAACGAAATACGCTCATCATGTTGAACAACAGGAATGCGATGGGACGCCTCCCCGCGAGTTTGAGAGGGAATGCCAGCGACGAGCCGACAATGGGCGAGCCGACGACCACGACCTTGCTCACGCGTTGAGGATAATGGATGGCGACCGAAAGGCTGACCGTGCCGCCCATGCTGTGACCGACGAGCGGCGCGTGCGCGATGCCCAGTTGTTCCATGAACTGATCCACCAGGCTGACGAAATCCTGCACGGCGTAGGTATCGCGCTTCTTGCCCGATTCGCCGAACCCCCAAAAGTCCAGCGCGTAGGTGCGATAATACCTGCCCAGAAAAGCCATCGTCTCCTGCCACAAGCCCCACGAACCAAGCCAGCCATGTAGAAGTATGACGGGCTTCCCGCGTCCGTATACTTCGTAATGGACAATGCCTTGATCGGTGGTGATTGAAGACACGGTTTCCTGCCGGGCGGGGGTCTCCCCTAATCCATTTCCGCGAGAATACTGTAGAGCAGTTCGAGAAGCACGGTTTTCACAGTGTCCTTGTCTGTGGCAACGCAGGACAGGAATTTGACCTTGCTGTCGAGCCGCAGGGCGTGACGCATATCCTCCATGTCCCAGGCATCCTCCATGTCTTGTTTGTTCGCCGCCACGACGTAGGGAGTGGGCGCGTAGGCGCGGAAGGTTTCCAGGATCGAACGCGCCTCGCGGAAGGTCTCGGGTCGGGTGCTGTCCACCATGACAATAAAGCCGAGCATACCCTCGGATAGAATTTCCCACATGAAATCGAATCGTTTCTGACCCGGCGTGCCGAACAAATAAAGAACGAGATCCTCGTCCACGGTAATGCGTCCAAAGTCCATGGCGACCGTTGTCGCTTCCTTGACGGAACGCTCCGCGGCGCTGGTGATCTTTCGCTCGGTCGAAACCACGTCAATCTCGCTGACCGATTGAATGAACTCCGTCTTACCGGCGCTGAATGGACCTGTGACAACCATTTTGACTGTTTGCATATACCTTTCCTTCCGGCAGAATGACTACAGCGTTTTGATGCGTCCGATCAATTTATTGACCAGCGACTTCTGTTCTTCCTTGACCTGCGTCGGGAACATCTTCGGGTTTTGCGGAACGACAACGCCCTCGGGACGAACGATCTCCACGAGACCCGCCTGCAACAAACCATACACGATCCTGCGAATCTCGAGATCGTTCATCTTGTTCGTATGGGCGATCTGCTTCATCGTGTTCCTAGGATTGATATAAGAGACCACGCGCCACTCCTCCACGCTCAAGTTCACGTTCTTGAGCGGACGGTCGGTGAACTTCAACGCCATGTCGAGGCTGGGAATCTCGTCGGAGAGTTGTTCCCACTCCCGCAACTGGCGCGAACCTTCGATGATGATATTTTCGAGATCGAGACGCACGTTGATGCGATCGGAGGGCGGGGGCATCTCCGCCTCGAAACGAAAGAAGCCTTCCACCCACGTAAACAGGCGGCGCACCACCTCCGTAAAATATCCCTGGAGATTGGCAAGGATGTCCTCCTGTGTCAGATACCCCGCATTGATCAACAACAGACCCAGTTCCTTGTCCGAGATATTCCCGGCGCGTTCCACGATGGCGCGATATTGGTTCACGGTCAGGCGGTTCGCCTTGTGCAACACCGTCGCGAGCGAACCGTCCTCCTGCCCGACGCGCGCATAAGCCAGTTTCCCTTCACGGAAGGAAACGTACGCCTGCTCGGACGGACCGTCCACGACGAGCGTGCCGGTCTTGTGAGCGAGATTGATCAAGTTCAAAAGTTGTGTGATGGTAAAATCACGCAGATTTCCGCGAAGAGCCATAGAACCTCAACTAAATCTCCCAGGAAGGGAACAACGAAAAGATTATACTTGCAAGGAAAACATGCGTCAAACAAAGATACGCGAATGGAATGTACCTGTAAGGCAGTCCCGCGCGAACCGTTTCTCCGCCCTGGACAGGAATTTCTCGATGCGACGGATCCTTACCCTTTTCACGCTCATACTTAACCTCAGCCTGCCTGCCGTCCAACCGGCCTTTGCCTCCCCCCAGGCAGATGCGACCGACGACCGGGCGAGCCTCTCATTTCCCATCTCGGTCACGTTCAGCGCCACCATCAACGCGGCCGCGAACGTCACCTCCGTCCTCCTCGAATACGGCACGGATCAGTTGACCTGCGGCGAGGTGATTGCCAAAGCCTTTCCGCAGTTCACGCCCGGCAGGACCGTGAACGTCGAGTGGACGTGGGAAATGCGCCAGAGCGGATCGCTCCCACCCGGCGCAACGATCTGGTGGCGCTGGCGCTATACCGACGAAACCGGAAAAGAAACCGTATCTCCTCAAAAGACGACCACATGGCTGGATTCCGAACACGACTGGAAAACCATAACAGCCGACAAACTCAACTTGCACTATTACTCCGGCGATCAAATGTTCGCCCAGGAATTGCTCGATGCCGCGGAAAACGGTCTCGAATCCAACAGGACAAAATCCGGGCTGACCGCCGAATCCCCCATTGACCTGTACATCTATGCCGACACGAACGACCTGCGCGCCGCCATCCTCTACGAACCCTCCTGGACAGGCGGGCAAGCCTTTCCCGATCATGACATCGTCATCCTGGGAATCTCGGAGGACGATCTGGATTGGGGACGCGACGCCATCGTCCACGAACTCACGCACGTACTCGTCGGTCATTTCACCTTCTCGTGCCTCGGCGGAGTCCCCACCTGGCTCAACGAAGGATTGGCAGTGTACAGCGAAGGCGGACTCGACCCCGCATCGCAATCACAGTTGGAGGACGCCATTCGCAACGACACCCTGCTCTCTGTGCGTTCGCTCAGCGCGGGGTTCTCAGAAGTGCCGGACAAAGCCTTCCTTTCCTACAGTCAATCCTACAGCATCGTCAAATTCCTCATAGAGACTTATGGTCAGCAGGAAATGACTGACCTGCTTGCCTCCCTGCGCGACGGCGCGGCGATTGACGACGCGCTCGTGCAAACCTACGGCTTTAACGTGGAGGGACTCGAAGACGAATGGAGAAAAGCGATTCAAGCCAAGCCGCGAACTGTCTCCACCCAACCGACCGCGCAGCCCACCCCGACCTACGTCCCCACCATCGTCCCCGTTTCCGGCGCGCCACTGGCAAACCAGATCGCCACACCCACGCCCATCCCAACCTCCACGTTCGGCGAACCCAAAACCTCCCAAAGCGGACCTCCCATCGCCTTGACTCTTGCCCTGCTCGGCTTTTGCTGTCTCCTCCTGTTGATCGTCGGCGTCATCGCGCTCGGCGTCTTCGTCCGCGCCCAAAACCGCAAAGGAGGAAATCATGCGTGAATTTGGAATGCGGAAGATTGCTTCCGCCTTTCTCACATTCATCTTCGTATTGGTTACATTCAACCTCGCCGCGCCGAATCCCGCGTCAGCGTGGCAGGTGGATATTCCGCTGGATAAGGCTCTGGTGTTGGAAGGAGGCGAGTCTACGAATCCGCGTCAATACGATCCGCATACGACGTATGGTTCGGGCGACAAGCGCGTCTTCAGCGGGCTGGTCTCGTTCGATCCGCAATTGAACCTGACTCCCGATCTCGCCGAAAGTTGGAATGTCAGCGGCGGCGGCACGATCTACACTTTCCATTTGCGTCAGAATGCAAAATTCCACAACGGACGCGCGGTCACCGCGCAGGATTTTGTCTATTCCCTCGAACGCGCCGCCAGCCCCGAACTCGCATCGGACACCGCCCTGACGTACCTCGGCGACATCGTCGGTATTTACGAATTTGCATCGGGCAATGCCGATCACATCGAAGGCATTCAGGCGCTCGACGACCACACATTGCAGATCACGATTGACGCGCCCAAGCCATACTTCCTGTTGAAACTCACCTACCCCACCGCGTTCGTCGTGGACAGGGAAAATGTGGAAGGCGACAGCGAATGGTATCGTCATCCGAACGGAACGGGACCCTATCGCCTGATCGAATGGACTTCGTTCCAGCGCATCGTCTATGAGGCGAACCGGGATTTCTATCTCGGCGCGCCGTCCATTCCGTACATTGTCATCAACCTGTATTCGGGCGACAGCCAGCGTTTATATGAAACAGGCGACGTTGACATAACAGGCGTGTACTCGATAGAGCGTTTTACCGACCCCACCGAACCGCTCCATAACGAACTGCGCACGGGCGTGTCGCTTTGCACAGGTTACGTCACCTTCGACTCGACACAACCGCCATTCGATGACGTTAATGTGCGTAAGGCGTTCTCGATGGCGTTCAACCGTCAGCAATACATTGACGTTGTGGTGAACGGTCACGCCCTGCCTGCGCAGGGAAT
>JABWAU010000127.1 GCA_013360875.1 Anaerolineales bacterium
GGCTCTGGCGGCTGTTGTTGAGTTGATCGATGTACTCGGCTAGTTCGGCCGCGCGTGCAGCGTTGGTGGTCGTCAGCAATTCCACCGCCAGCCTTGCCTGCCCCAACCGGCCAGCGGCGTTGATCCGCGGGGCCAAGGCAAAGGCGATGTCCTCGCTGGACAACTGCGGCTTGGTGTCGCACTTGGCGACTTTCAGCAGCATCGACAATCCCAGCGTCGGGCTTTCGCGCAGGCTGAGAAGTCCGTGCCGCACCAGTACCCGATTCTCGTCCACCAGCGGCACGACGTCGGCCACCGTTCCCAGGGCGGCCAGGGCCACCGCCTGCAGCAAAAAATCCTTCATGCGCGGGCTGACCCTGGTCGACTGGCTCGCGCATTGGCATAGCGCCCAGGCCAGCTTGAAGGCGACGCCCGCCCCGCACAGTCCGCCAAAAGGATAGTTTGTGCCGGGCAACCGGGGATGGACGATGGCCGTCGCGTCGGGCAGCGTGTCGGCCATCTCGTGATGATCGGTGATGATCAGTTGCAAGCCAAGTTCCCGGGCCCGGGCCGCCTCGGCGACGCTGGCAATTCCGCAGTCGACGGTGACGATTACTTGCGCACCCTGACTGGCAAGAGTCTGAAGCGCCTCGCAATTCAGCCCGTAGCCTTCTTCCAGGCGGTGCGGCACGTAATAACCCACGTCGCCGCCCAGCAGTTTCAGGCACTGCCACAGCAGACTGGTTCCCGAGACGCCGTCGACGTCGTAATCGCCGTAGACGACAATCCGCTGTTGCTGCTGGACTGCCGCATGCAGCAACTCAGCGGCGCGGGCCACGCCGGGCAGTTCCTGGGGATCGCGCAGGCCGGTGAGTTTGCAATCCAGAAAGGCCCGCGCCTGTCGGGGATCGTGAATGCCCCGGCAGATCAGCAGTTGAGCGACAACGGCGGGAACTTCAGCGGCGCGGGCCAACGCCGCAATCCGCTCCGGGTCGTGCGAATGAATGCGCCATCGCTTGGCCATATCTTCCTGACTCGCCGAGCGCAAAACAGAGTGACTAGCGGCCTTGCCCGGACGAGAGCAATGCACGCAAACCCTCGTCGGAACTTCCGGCTAGATCAAGAACCATTTGGTTGGGTCGAGAACCAGACGGCAGCCAAACGATCGTGCTTCAAAAGAAGGTGCCGGAGGTGGGACTTGAACCCACACCTACTTGCGTAGACTGGATTTTGAGTCCAGCGCGTCTGCCATTCCGCCACTCCGGCAATAGGTTAGGCAGTAACAGTTTGTGGCAAAAAGCGCCGGTCGTCAAGGGCTTAAAAACCGCCTACTAGCGGCGCCTTTTGTAGCGCTGGCCGCCTGAATTGGGGCGATAGTGCTACGGCGGCCCCGTGTCGTGATTGTGTTCGCACGGGGCCGCGCAGCATGAAACATCACGTTTAGCGGCGGAAGGCAATCTTGCGATAGCTGACCGGCGAGCGCGCCGCCGGTTTGGCTGGCGCAACGGGCCGGGCTACGATCTGCTTCGAAGGAGCTACTTGCGTCGCAGGGGCGGCTACGGCGACCGGCGCCAGATTGCCATTCGTGTAGCCGTAATAGCCCTGGTGACCGTGATGGTGATGGCCGTGCTGGTGGTGTCCATAGCCGCCATGGCAGCCACACCAGTCGTAGTCCACGTACCCATGGCAGCCATGACAGCCATGGCACCCGCTCCAGCCATGGCATCCACTGCACCCATTGCAGCCCCAGCACCCATTGCAACCGCGGCAACCATGGCCGGCCTGCGCCAGATCAGTCGCTGGCCCGATCATCGAGATGGCCACGATCGCCAGAAACATCGCTACGCCGAACATCAATACTCTGTTCATCGCTCACCCTCCTTTTCGAACGAGTCAGAAAAACAGTTGCCAGGTTCGGGCTTCGGCCAGGACCTGCTGCAACGTCACTTCACATGAGCGCAACCAAGCCAAACTTCCCAGGCACAGTTTTTGTGCCGTAGGCGCCCGGATGCTCTCTTCGCAGATCCACAAAAACTTGCAATCACACTCCTCAACTTTCGCCTGCATGATCCAATTTCGCATGGCGGCAAGGTGCTGCCTGTCGCCCAGCGCAAGGGGTTCCGCATTGCCGAGGCGAAATAGGTGGTACGGCTGGTTGCGGCGAGGGCAGAAGGTGGCTCAGGTTGCCGCTTGTCGTCCTTGTTGCCAGCGAAATGCTCAAGCGACAGAGACTGTTTGAAGCACGCAAACAACGAGTAAGGTCGTTGCGGCGCCGCTGCGCTCTGAATGACCACAGGGCGTAATGGCTGCAGCCATCTCAAGCAAACCGCGGAAGTCCGGACGCGGCCGATATGACTCTCAATGCCAGAGGGGAACATGCCTTGGCCCTCCTGGTGCGGCGATTCAGCTGCGCTTGTTGTATGACAGATTTAACATCGAGTCAACTATTTACCAGACGAGTATGAGGTTTTTATTGTACCAGCGTTGTACATGTTTTTTTCGAGCTCGCTCGATCATGCCGAGCGAAGTGCCATATCGCGCCAACATCTACGCGCTGAAATCATTGGGTACGCAAAGGATCGTCAGTATAAGCGCCTGCGGTTCCCTGAAGGAGGAATTGGAGCCCGGTCACATCGTGATCCCCGATCAGATCTACGACAACACTCACAGGCGCGTTCGTTCGTTCTTCGGGGAGGGATTCGTGGCGCACATTAGCGCGGCGGATCCGTTTTGCAGCGATCTCTCCGGGCAGGTGGAATCAGCCGTCAGCGAAGCTGGAGGCGTGGTTCACCGTGGCGGAAGTTTCATCGCCATCGAAGGTCCGCGATTTTCCACAAAAGCGGAGTCCAACACCTATCGCTCGTGGGGTATGTCCATCATCGGCATGACCGCCGCGCCGGAAGCCTTCCTCGCCCGCGAAGCGGAAATGTGTTACGCGACCATGGCCCACGTCACCGATTACGATGTCTGGCATGTTAGCGAATCGCCCGTTACCGTCGAAATGGTGATCCAAACCCTGAACAGGAACACCGAACTGGCGCAGGAGGCAGTTCGCATCCTTGCGCGGAACTTCAAACACGAACGCGAATGCGAATGTGGACACGCCCTCGCCACCGCCATAATCACCCACAGGGAAGCCATCCCGCCCGAAACGCTTCAAAAACTGGATCTGCTCGTCGGCAAATATATTTGACGACACTTCGCGATATTCCATGAGCAAAGTCCTTCAGGGAAACCTGTTGAAGATCGCAGGGGGATTTCTGTTCCTTCACGCGGTCATTTTTACCCTTTCGCCTGCCGTACGCGAGCGCGCCTTTGGAGCGAGCCTCCCGTGGACGCATTGGTTTGCGCTCCTTGCCTGGGGCGGCTTCATCCTGCTCGTCCATCGAAACCTCCCCAAATACCTGCCCGATGCTGACCCGTACCTTTTCCCTGCGGCGGCTTTACTGAGTGGGTGGGGCATATTGACCATCTGGAGACTCGAGCCGGAATTCGGCGCGCGTCAATTGCTTTGGTTCATCCTTAGCATGATCGTATTCCTCGCTGGAATTCGGCTTCGATCCATAAAGTTCCTGCAAAGATACAAGTACCTGTTGCTGGTCGGAGGTTTGATCCTTACCGGTTTTACGCTTCTTTTCGGAACCAATCCAAGCGGCTATGGACCCCGCCTTTGGCTTGGGTGCTGCGACGTGTACTTCCAACCCTCGGAGCCGCTCAAACTCCTGCTGGTTATTTATCTCGCCGCATATTTTTCGGACAAACTCCCCTATCGGTTGAAGACCATTCACATCCTGTATCCCACGCTGGTCCTGGGCGGCATCGTCATCATGCTCCTGCTTGCGCAACGCGACCTCGGCACCGCCTCCATTTTTCTTGCGACACACACCATCCTCATTTACCTTGCGACGAACCGCAAACGCCTCGTTGTCATCAGTTTGCTCTCCCTGATCGTCGTGGGCATTGCGGGATATTATTTCGTTGACATCGTACGGGTCCGCATCGAAACCTGGTTCTATCCGTGGGACGATCCACAGGGCGGCTCCTATCAGGTCATTCAATCCCTGATCGCCATAGCGAACGGGGGCGTCGAGGGGCGCGGACCGGGGTTGGGGAGTCCGGGACTCGTGCCGGTTGCCATCTCCGATTTTATCTACGCGGCGATTGCAGAGGAAACGGGTCTTTTCGGGACTTTGGGATTGCTAGCCATCTTCGGCATTCTCCTTACGCGGGGCTTGCGCGTCGCCCTCCGCGCCCCGGACCTTTTCAAAAGACTGCTGGCTGGCGGTATTTCGGCGTACTTCGGAGTTCAAGCCATCCTGATCGTCGGCGGCAACGTGCGCCTTTTGCCTTTGACAGGCGTCACGCTTCCCTTTGTCTCGTATGGGGGGTCGTCCCTACTGACATCGTTCGTCGCCCTGTTGTTCCTGCTCTTCATCAGCAATCATAATGACGAGGAACCGGCGCCCCTCGTCAACCCCGCGCCTTACCTCGCGCTCAGCGACTTTCTTTTATTCGGCTTGTTCGCCTCCGCGCTGGCAACCGGGTGGTGGGTCGTCGTACGCGGGCCCGATTTGTTAGCGAGGAACGACAACCTGCGCCGCGTCATCGAACAAAGGTACGTGCCGCGCGGCGCGATTCTGGATCGGTCGAACGCTTCCATCACCGTCACCACCGGCAAGCCGGGTTCGTACACCCGTCAATATGTTTATCCGAACCTCGCCCCCATCGTTGGTTACAACGAACCGACATACGGGCAGGCTGGCATCGAAGCCACGCTTGACGGGTATTTACGCGGACTAAATGGAAATCCCGCTTCGACCATCTGGTTTAACCATTTGTTGTATGGAATGTCGCCGAACGGATTGGACGTGCGGTTGAGCCTTGACCTGTCCCTGCAATCCCGCGCGGATGAATTGATGGCGGGACGGCGCGGCGCGGTCATCCTGATCAACGCCGAGAGCGGGGAGATCCTCGTCATGGCTTCGCATCCCACCTTCGACGCGAACCGCCTCCGGGAGACCGGAGCAGACCTCATCCTCGACCCACAGAAACCCCTCATCAACCGCGCGACGCTGGGGATGTATCCCGCCGATTCGACGATGGAGCCGTTTGCGAAGGCGTTATACGGGCATGCCAGCCTCAGCCGGGAACAATGGCAGTCCGTGTATGAAGCGTTCGGTTTTTTCCGCGCGCCGGAACTGAGAATGAACGTCGCTCCCGCGCCTGCGCCGGGCAATGGAAGCGATAAGATTCACGTTTCGCCGTTGCAGATGGTTCTGGCGTCCGCTGCGTTGAGCAACGACGGAACGATCCCCGCGCCGCGCATGGCGCTGGCAGTGAACACGCCCAGGGATGGCTGGGTGGTGCTTCCAGCGTTGGGAAAGCCCATCGGAGCGAGTCAGCCGTCGGGTACGGAAGAGGCGGTCTTGTCATTCGTCTCGCCGAGGAATAATTACTGGTCGCACGTCGGGCGGGCGGCAGGCGCGGAATCCCCCGTCACGTGGTTCATCGGTGGGACACTCGCCAACTGGCAGGCTTCGCCGCTGGCAATCGTCGTTTTGCTGGAGGAGAACAACCCGCGAGAGGCGGAACGGATCGGCGGGGAATTGCTGGTGGATGCGATGTACCCGTAGCGCTGAATTCATCCCGCAGAGTCAAAAGAGCCAGGCTCAATGCCTGGCTCTTGTTTCGCAAAGCAGTTTACCTGCCGTCGTCAACGTCCTTCGCGCCGTAGCCGGGACCGGTTTTGAAGAAGTCGTAATTCGGCTGGATGTCCGGCGTGAGGTCTATCACTTCACCGGCTTCGAGCTGCCTGACGGTATCGAGGACGATCGGATTGCCGTGATGGTTGGTGCCTTCGAAGTGACCTGTCAGACCCACCCGGCTGATATATTCGCCGCCTTTGGCTGTGTACGCCGAGGGAACCTCATCTTCGGGGAAGATGGCGGCGTAGGGACATTCCGGCACGCACGCGCCACAGTCAATACAGGTATCGGGGTCAATGTAGATCCAGGGCCATTCGTTGAGGGGAAATCCGGGGATCATGCACTCCACAGGGCATACTTCGATACAACCGCGGTCGCGGACGCACAAACTGGTGATGATATGTGTCATGGAACCTCTCCTTTTGGGTTTGTGAACTTGCTGGATGCGTTTATTATATCTTGCTTCGATTTTCGGACAAGATGCACTTTTTGGCGAATTCCCATAATGTGCAGGATGCGTTCTTTAACGCTGGCGGGGCGCATTAGCGAGCGCCCTGCGCGCGAGATGTGGGTAATCACCAGGCGCCTCGTCCCGCCGCGCAAAGCGCGGGATTCTATTTGCCGAACTTTTCAGCGACCGCGTCCCAGTTGACCACGTTCCACCATGCGGCGATGTAATCCGGGCGGCGGTTTTGATAAAGCAGGTAATAGGCGTGTTCCCACACGTCAACACCGAGAATGGGGGACATGCCTTCGGAAAGCGGGTTATCCTGATTTGCCGTGGAAACGATCGCCAGTCCGTTCCCTTTTTTGACGAGCCACGCCCACCCGGAACCAAAACGCCCAACGGCGGATTTGGTGAACTCGTCCTTGAACGCGTCGAACGAGCCGAAGGCTGTGTCAATCGCCTTTGCCAGTTCCCCTTTGGGGGCGCCTCCGGTTTTGGGTCCCATGATCTCCCAGAACAGGTTGTGATTATACGTGCCGCCGCCGTGATTGCGGACAACCATTCGCACCGCTTCGGGAATCGTATTCAGATTCCCCAGCAGATCTTCGAGCGATTTGCCCGCCAGTTCGGGGGTCTTTTCCACAGCGCCATTAAGATTGGTAATGTAAGCCTGATGATGTTTGGTGTGATGGATCTCCATCGTGCGCGCGTCAATATACGGTTCAAGAGCGTCATATGCGTATGGAAGTTTGGGTAGTTCAAAAGCCATTGTTTCTCTCCTTTGTGTGAATTGATCTGCCCCCAGGCAGATTTGAACGAACTTTGACGCAAAAAATTGTAGTACCTCAAAGAACTCGTGTCAAGAAAAATATTCGGCAATCATCCACAGTGCGCAGGAAACGTTCCCCAACGCTGGCAGGGCGCGTTGGACGCTGCGCGTGCACCCTACGCGTGAGATGTAGGCAATCGCCAAAAACATTTGATCGGAAGGCGGGGGAAAGTGCGGATGCGGTTACAATCAGCGGATGAGCGAAAGACGAATCCGCCTCATCCTCCCTTTCAGCCTGCTCATTGCAATACTGGCTGTCTCCACCGCCTCGATCTTCATCCGCTTCGCGCAAACGGACGGCGCGCCCTCGCTCGTCATCGCCGCGCTGCGGCTGACGTTCGCCACGTTGCTGCTCGCCCCTCTCGCGTTGACGCGTCACCGCGCCGAACTCCAAAGCCTCACGCGCAAACAGGTCACGCTGGGAATCGCGTCGGGGTTGTTCCTTGCCGTCCATTTTGCAACGTGGATATCCTCACTGGAATACACGTCCGTTGCGAGTTCGGTCGTGTTCGTGTCAACGGGTCCGCTTTGGGTGGCGTTGTTGTCGCCCATGTTATTGAACGAGAAGTCGACGCGCTCGGCAATCGTCGGGTTGGGGCTGGCAATTTTGGGCGGAGCAATTATCGGGTTGTCCGACGCGTGCGTCATCCAGGATGGAATCCAATGCCCGGAATTGGGTCAGGTCATGCGGGGACGCGCGGTATGGGGAAATTTCCTGGCGCTGGCGGGCGCGTGGGCGGTGACAGGGTATCTCATCATCGGCCGGAAATTGCGGGCGGGGATGTCACTCGTCGCATATATTTTTTTGGTGTATGGAATGGCGGCGGCGGCGTTGATCGTCATCATGCTCGCGGCGGGAAAATCGCCTTTCGGATTCGAAGCAAAAACCTACGGCTGGATATTTCTGCTCGCGGCGATCCCGCAATTGATCGGACATTCGACATATAACTGGGCGCTGCGTTACCTGCCTGCCGCGTTCGTAGCCGTGACCACACTGGGCGAGCCGATCGGGTCAGCCATTCTTGCGTTCTTCATCCTGAGCGAGACGCCTTCCGCCGCCACGATCCTCGGTGGTATATTGATATTGCTCGGCATTTTCCTGGCGTCACGGAACGAAAAATGACCCCGAAACTCAGCCCGCGAACGAGGCGATTGACGGAAATCCTATTCCCCGCAAAACACGTCGAAGAAGCCGCGCAATGGCTGGAGGATGAATGCAGAGGAGACTCTCAAACGACCATGAAACTTCCTTCGCATCTCTACCTCGACGAACGGAACATTCCCTATGAACGAAGAAGTTTTTCGCCCGAAACCGAGAAGGGCGCGGCAAACGTCGCGCACGTGTTGGGCATTTCGGAAAGACAGGCGGTGAAGACGCTGATCTTTCAGGCGGTGGATACGGGCGAGTGTGTACTGGTGATGTTGGGCGCGGACCAGAATGCCATTTCCGGAAATCTCAAAAAAGCGATCGGTTCGCGCAACATCAAAATGGCTGATCCCGAAGTGGTGAAACAGGCAACCGGTTACATCATCGGTTCGATCCCCGCTTTTGGCTGGCAGACGGAAGGATTCCGCACCTTCCTCGAAGCGAGCCTCGTGAACGAACCCATTCTCGGCACGGGCGCGGGTCAATGGGGCGAGGAGATCATGATCACGCCCGAAAATCTCATCAAAGCCAGCGGCGCGATCGTGGTCAATTTGACGGAAAGGGAAAAGCCGGTTTCCGCCGAATGATCCACCGAATTAATGAGAGGGCTTAACGAGCAACGGCAAGGATGCGCCTGTGAGGAATACGAAGTCCAACCGATGATTGTCAATTCCGCTCGGCGATCGGTTTCAGGTAGGAATCGAGCAACGCGTCCATCTGCTCGAACGACTCGCAGACGAAGAACATCGGGTTGAACGCGTAGACCGTCTTTGGGATCTTCGCGATCGTCTCGATGTCGAACGGCGCCAGGATCACCTCGCCGCCCAGGTAGCCGTCATATCCGATCCCCAAATTCTCGTACAATGCGCGGACGACGTTCCAGCCTTTGTCCTGCGAGGACATCTGCCCTCGCCGGTGAAGTTCATTGACTCCCTCGACAATACGGTTGATGGTTTCCCTGTGCTTGAGGAAATGGTCCCACAATTGCTCGAACACGTTACCGCTGTAATCAATCACGTTATCCCGGCTCAGACGATAAAACTCCATGACCGTGTTCGCCAGTTCCGCGCGCCCTGAGATCGTCCCAGCGCCGAACACCTTGAAGCGGTTGTCCTCCATCACCAGTCCAAACTCCGTGCTGTACCATGCCAGCCGCTTAATGACCTCCTTCTCCTCCTGCGTCGCCTTCATATAGGCGGGCGCAAATTTGTCCTCGATGCGCGCGTAGAATTCCTGGGTCAGGTACGGCAGGTGACCGAAGATATCGTGGAACATATCCGGCTCGGGCGTGAACTCCATCTGGTCGCGCGTCCGCAGGTAATCGGTAATGAGGAAGACGCGCTCGGCGAATTTCTTGTACCAATCGTCCGCCAGGGTATACCGCACGACCGTCCGTTCGATGCGCCAGCCGGTGCGCGGCGTAATGTGATCGTTGAGATGCGTCACCGTGGGGATGCGCAACGGGTCGAGTTCCAGCAGCGTCAATCCATACTTGAATTCCTGGCAGATATGCTCCAACAAATAGGGGCGATGAATACCCGCATACAGATCAGCCCAGATCGCATGTTGTTCGTCCGAAAAATTAATTTCCTGGCTCTCGATCGTATATTCCTTCGCCGGGTCAACCTGCTCCGCTGCAATGTCCCCTGTATACACTGTTGGAGTCTGATTCTTGTCCATAGTTCACCTCTCGTTTGTGGAAGGATCATGTCGCTGAAATTCGAAACAACGGTGGGAAAAATATAACACCGCCAAACAGAGGCGTCAAGGAACAGGATAACTTTTATGGCATTAGTCCAAAACCCGATCCTGCGGAATGTATTAAAATTCCACCTGATGAACGAAGAACCTCTACGCCGGAAAACCGTTTTTATCACTGGCGCGGCGCGGCGGCTGGGCCGCAACTTCGCGCTCGCCTGCGCCAGGGCTGGGGCAGACATCGTCATCCATCACGCGCATTCGGATACCGACGCCGAATCCCTGCGCGCCGAGATCGGCGGACTCAATCGCCGGGTTTGGGTCTTCCACGCGGACTTCGGCGATTCATCCCAAACCCGAAACCTGATCCCCCTCATCAACCGCTTCACCCCGATACATTACCTCATCAACAACGCCGCCATCTTCGAATCGCTCACCCTGGAAACCGCCTCCCTCAAAGACTGGGAGAGGCACATTGCCATCAACCTGACCGCGCCCTTTCTCCTGAGTCAAGCCTTTGCCCGGCAAGCCGCGCAGGGCGGGCGCATTGTCAACGTCCTCGATTGGCGCGCCCTGCGCCCCGGTGCGGACCACTTCCCTTACACCGTCAGCAAAGCCGCGCTCGCGGCAATGACCAGATCGCTGGCGGTGGCGCTTGCTCCCAAAATCACGGTCAACGGCCTGGCGCTGGGAGCCATACTCCCCCCATCCGACGGGAACGCAAACCCGGAGATCACAAAGAACATCCCGTTAAAAAGATGGGCGAAGGAAGGTGAAGCGGAACAGGCATTGATCTTCCTGCTCACCTGCCCCGAATACATCACCGGCGAAATCCTCCACGCGGATGGCGGAAGGCATTTGATCTGACAGAGCCCGTCATCTATAACTCACTACCTGATCCGGTTGCGGAAAAATTTGATTTTATAGGATGCCACCTTGCCCTGCATTTTTATCTTGTTGACGCACTGTTATTTGTGGTAAATGAGTATATAACTGGCTATACGCAAATCAAAAGGAATATAGCATGGATAAAGTCATCATCAAAAATCTGCTTGCCCGCGGCATCCTCGGCATTCGCGACTGGGAACGCAAACGCCCACAGGATATTTTGATCAACGTCACCCTCTTCACCGACACGCGCCGCGCGGCGGAAACGGACAATATCAACGATTGCGCCGATTATAGTGCAGTGGCAAAAAAGGTTCAGGCGCACGCCGAGAGCGCGGGCAGGTTCACTGTGGAGGCGCTGGCGAACGACCTGGCTGGCATTTGCCTGGGGGAAAGGAACGTGCGGAACGTGATTGTGCGCGTGGAAAAACCGGGCGCCGTCCGCTTTGCCGAATCGGTCGGCGTGGAGATCGAACGAAGCAGAGATGAGTGAAACTCACCTGGCTTATTTGAATCTTGGGTCGAACATCCAGCCTGAGATTAACCTGCTCAGGGCTGTGGAGTTATTGCACGAATACGGCGGCGTTCTGAAAGTCTCCAGCGCATGGGAATCGCGCTCGGTGGGTGCGGAAGGACCGAACTACCTGAATGCCTGCGTCCTTTTCAAGTCGGAACTTTTGCAGGTCGAATTGAAAGAGACCATCATCCGCCCCATCGAAGCCCGGCTGGGGCGGCGACGAAGCGAAAACAAATTTTCTCCGCGCACCATAGAC
>JABWAU010000015.1 GCA_013360875.1 Anaerolineales bacterium
AGCGGATCGGAAAAATAAAGCCACTCTCCGTTTTGCCTGAGGAGGATCTCGTTGATCTGTGGTTCAATTGGGCGCATGTCAAAATTCGAACAGATTGTACCCCGTTGGCTTCCCGCCTTGTTGTTGATGTTTGCGATCTTTATCTTCTCGTCCCAGCCATCCGACAAACTGCCCGACTTCGATCGGGCGGACCGGATCGTCAAAAAGGGCGGGCATATACTTGGCTATGGATTGCTGGCAATTTCCTATTGGCGCGCGCTCGCATGGGATGGGAGGAAACGCCCGCTTGCGTGGCTGCTGACCGTGTTATACGCCGTGACCGATGAATACCACCAGTCTTTCGTGCCGGGCAGGGGCGCGTCTGCCTGGGACGTGGCGATCTTCGACAATCTCGGCGCGTTGACTGCATTATGGTTCGCGGGAATGTTTTTGAAAAGGGAACGAACGGGCAAAGACGCCTGATCGTTGCTAATGGCTAATCGCTAAAAGCCAACCTACTCAAACTCGATCTCGATCTCCTCGTCCTCCGACCAGTCCTCCATGCGTTCGATCTCGATGTCGCCGAACAGACCTTCCTGATGCGCCTGCACGCGATAACGTTTGATGAGTTCCAGCATCGCCAAAAACGTGACGACGATCTCCAGGCGGGACTGACTGTCCCTGACCAGCGCGCTGAAGGTGGCTCGTTGGACCTCCTTCATCATCTTCGAGATCAATTCGATCTTCTCGCGGATGGTCACGCGCGGCGCGGCGATCACGCTGGCGAGCGGTTTCTTGTTCTTTTCGCGCGCAAAGACCTCCGCCGCCGCGGCGACCAGTTTCCCGAGCGTGACGTTCGAAAGGTCGAGTTTCGGCTCCACTTTGGGAGGCGGAGCGACGCGCAGATACGTCCGCAGGTTCGCCTGTTCGCGCGCGCTCAGCCACGCGCCGATCTCCTTGAAGCGTTTGTATAACTTCAACTGGTCAACGAGCGCCTGCCCCGCGTCCTCCTCGCCCGGCTCGCGCGCGGGCGGACGCGGCAGCAACGCCTCCGATTTGATCTGGATCAGTTTCGCGGCAATCACTAAAAACGCGGAGATCTCGTCCGCGTCGAGTTCCCCCATGCTGTTGATGTAGGCGAGATACTGATCGGTCACCATCGCCAGCGAAATGGTCGTGATGTCCAATTCGGCGTGTTCGATGAGGTCGAGCAGAAGGTCGAGCGGTCCTTCATAGACCGGCGTTTGCACTTTGTAATTCAACTGGCGTCCCAGCAAATTTTCCATGGATCGGATTATATCGTAACGCCGAATTAATTCGGCGATATAATCTCGACATGCCCAACAAACTGTCTCATCTCGACGAACACGGACGCGCCAGAATGGTGGACGTGAGTCACAAACCCGATACCGAACGCATCGCGGTCGCGCGCGGCGAAGTCCGCATGAAGAAGGAGACGCTGGAATTGATCCGTGCGGGACAGATCAAAAAAGGCGACGTGCTGACCGTCGCGCAGATCGCGGGAATCACCGCCTCGAAACGGACCTCGGACCTGATCCCGTTATGTCATCCTCTTCCCCTCTCCAAAATTGACGTGGAGCTCGCGCTGGAGGATTCCCTGCCCGGCGTGGTCATCACCGCCACCGCGAAAGCGACCGGCAAGACCGGCGTCGAAATGGAGGCGTTGACCGCGGTCTCCGTCGCGGCGTTGACGATCTACGATATGGCGAAAGCCGCCGAAAAGACGATGCAAATACAGAATATTCGTCTGGTCGAAAAACACGGCGGGCAGAGCGGCGATGTGGTGAATGAGTAATTTATGGAATCAACCAGCTTGCTGGTTGGGCTTACGGGATCAAGTTCTCTGATTCCAAAAGAGGAAACATGAAGTATCAACCGGTAAACCTTCAGGGGAAGTTATCCAAATTCTCCGAGTATTGGTCGCCGAAGATCATCGCGCAAATGAACGATTATCATTTCAAACTGGCGAAGGTGCAGGGAGAATTCATCTGGCACGACCACCCCGAAACGGACGAGGTTTTCCTGGTGGTAAAAGGTCAACTTGACATTCGTTTCCGTGATGGGATGATAACTTTGAATGAGGGCGAACTGTACGTCGTTCCCAAAGGGGTGGAGCACAAGCCTGTCGCCGAACAGGAATGTCACATCCTGTTGATCGAACCGGCGGGTACGGTAAACACGGGAGGCGTAGTCAATGAGAAGACAGCCCCAAATGATGTCTGGATATAAAGGATCATGAACCGAATCAAATTGTTGTTTTTTGCCACCCTGCGCGACCGCGCCGGAACCAAATCGCTGGAACTGGAGGTTCCCGAGAATATGACCGTGCAGGGATTGAAAGGGAAACTCGCGCAGGAGTATCCCAATCTCAGTGAATCCATGAAAAGCGTATTGATCACGATCAACCGCGAATACGCCTTCGACGAGGCGGTCATTCCGCCCGGCGCCGAGATGGCGATGTTCCCGCCGGTCAGCGGAGGTTAATGTCATTGCGAAGCAACCTCCCGGTTGAACTGGTGATTACTTCCCGAAGGTCGCAATGACGGGATACGAATATGAATTACCCAACTATCTTTTCTGTCACAGAAGATGAGATTGACCTGAACGAACTGCTCGCTCAGATCACGCTCACCTCCACGGGCGCGGCGGCGATCTTCACCGGCATGGTGCGCGGCGAAACGCTTCGACGAGGCTCAGCGCAGGCTTCACGCGGCGAGGCGCACGAGACGGAGTACCTCGAATACGAAGCCTACATCCCAATGGCAGAAGCAAAGATGAAGCAGGTGGCGGACGAGATACGCGCAAAATGGAACGGTATCGAAGGAATTGCCATTGTCCAGCGGATCGGCAAACTTTATCCGAAAACGCCGACCGTGCTGATCGCCTGCACCGCCGCGCATCGCGATACGGGCGTCTTCGAGGCGGCTCGCTACGGCATTGACCGCCTGAAGGAGATCGTGCCGATCTGGAAGAAGGAGGTCAACCCGAACGGGGAGGAGTGGGTGGAGGGCGACTACATTCCAAAGGCGGGAGAATGACCCAGGCGGTCGTTCGGGCGGCTGGCATCGAAGACGCCGAAGGGATTGCAACTGTCCACGTGGCTGCGTGGCGTGAGACGTATCGCGGCATGGTTCCCAATGCGTTTTTGGAGAACCTGTCCGTTGCACGACGGGCGGCGCAGTGGATGGGTTCCCTGTCCGATCCATCGAGCGTCTATCATCGCGCATTGGCGGCGGAACTGAATGGGCAGATCGTGGGTTTCGCGAACTATGGTTTTCCGCAGGAGGAGGACGAGGAATTCGACGGGGAGTTGTATGCGATCTATCTCCTGAAATCCGCGCAGGGACGAGGGATTGGTAGGGCGTTGTTTACCGAAGCGGCGAAGGGATTGCTCGAACTCGGTTCATCGTCCATGTTGGTGTGGGTGTTGAAGGAGAATCCCGCGCGCGGGTTCTATGAACACCTGGGCGGCGTGTATCTGCGGGAGAAACCCATCGAGATCGGCAGCGTGGAATTGATGGAAGTCGCCTACGGTTGGCGGGAGTTGAAAACCTTCCGGCGCGGGTGACGGCTTGGGAGGCTAGGCAGGCTTGGGCGGCGCGCGAAGCGGGCTTCCATCCCGAAAGCGTGACGAGGGAACGGAAGCGGGGTTTTAGGGGATGCGAATCTCACGACGAATATTAGCGAGGTGTGAATGGAACGAGTTGTCATTACAGGGATGGGGACGGTCAATCCGCTGGGGTTGACGGTGGAGGAAAGTTGGAGGAACGCGGTCAACGGCGTGTCGGGTGTGGGTCCGATCACTCTGTTCGATCCGACTCCGTTGAACGTTCATATTGCGGCGGAGGTGAAAAATTTCGTTCCCGAAAAGTACATGGATGCAAGGGAGGCGCGACGGCGCGACCGTTTCGAACAACTGGGTATTGCCGCGGCGAAGGACGCGATCGCAAGTTCGGGACTCGAGATCACGGAAGAGAACGCCGGCAGGATCGGCGCGCTGGTTTCCTCGGCGATCGGCGGGATCAAGTCGTTGAGCGATGCGGTGATAACAAATCATGAGGAAGGACCGCGCCGCGTCAGCCCGTTTTTGATTCCCATGCTTATGCCGAACGGCGCGGCGGGAATGATCGCCATTGACAATCAGATCAAGGGACCGTGTTTTTCGGTCGCCTCGGCGTGTTCCTCGGGGGCGGATGGCATCGGGACCGCGTTTCTGATGTTGAAGGCGGGGATGATTGACGCCGCAGTAACCGGCGCGGCTGAGATGACGATCTGTTCGGTGGGCGTGGCGGCGTTCGACCGTGTGGGGGCAATGTCGCGCCGCAACGACGATTATTCGATGACGCCCCAGCCGTTCGACAAAAACCGTGACGGCTTGGTGATGGGAGAGGGCGCGGCGGTTCTGATTCTGGAGCGCGAGTCGCATGCAAGGAAGCGCGGCGCGAACATCCTGGCGGAACTTGCCGGTTACGGCGCGACCGCGGATGCCTTCCACGTGACCGCCCCGCATGAGACCGGAGCGGGCGGCGCGGCGGCGATGCGCATGGCGCTCGACTCTGCGGGCGCAAACGTGGACGAACTCGGTTACATCAGCGCACACGGCACAGGCACGCCGCTGAACGACGTATCAGAAACGAGAGCCATCAAAGCCGCGTTCGGCGAACAGGCATATCGGATTCCCATCTCTTCCACCAAATCCATGACCGGACACATGATGGGCGCGACCGGCGCGCTGGAAGCCATCTTCTGCGTGCAGGCAGTGTGCGAGGGTGTTCTGCCTCCGACCATTCATTACGAAACGCCTGATCCTGAATGCGACTTGGATTACATCCCCAATCAGGCGCGGGAGAAGAAGATCACCCTGGCGATCAGCAATGCTTTCGGATTTGGCGGGCATAACTCCGTGCTGGCGATACGGAAGTATTCGTAAGCATCGAGGGAATTAACGCCAGGGTGGCGAAGAAAATCCTTGAATTCTTTGCGCTCTTGGCGGTCTTTGCAGTGGACAGCAATTCCAAATCTAAAATTCTTGATTCTGTCGAAAGAGGCTGTTTTGCGAGATTTCTCAAACCGTCCACCAATTTTTTCACGAATACTCGAATGTCGAGGCGCAAATTCGTTCATTCGTGGCTTATTCGTGGATGGTTGGCGACTCGAAGCCCGCAATCGTGAACAGTTTAGTTTCAGATTTGGAATTGCTGCATTTTCCTTGTACGACTCGGAAAGGCGTGCTATAATCCGCCCGCTCTGGAACCGAGTAATCCCATACGCAAGGAAGAAAGACAATGGCAGATATTATCAAGGCTCTCGAAGCCGCTAAAAACGAAAACATCCCCGCGATCCGTTCCGGCGACAGCGTGAGCGTGCACGTAAAGATCAAGGAAGGCAATCGCGAACGCATCCAGGAATTCAAAGGCACGGTCATCCGCGCCCATAAAGGCGGCAACGACGAGTCCATTACCGTCCGCCGCGTGGCGTCCAACGGCATCGGCGTGGAACGCACCTTCCTGCTCCGCTCCCCGCGCATTGACAAGATCGTGGTCGAGCGCCACAGCCAGGTGCGGCGCGCCCAACTTTATTTCATGCGCGAACGCACGGGCAAATCCGCCCGCCTCAAGCAAAAGTTCGATAATTAGTCGCGCAGACCTTGAAGGTTTCGGAAACCTTCAGGGTCTTTTTTGTTTACAATCGGGATATGAAACCGCTCATCGGAATCACCACCTACCAATCCACGAACGTCAACGGGCATCCGACCGTCGCGCTCATGCAGTCCTACATCCATGCCGTCATGCAGGCGGGAGGCGCGCCGGTCCTCATCCCTTCCATGATCCATGTGGATGGATGGGATGCGCTTTATTCCCGCCTCGACGGGATTCTCTTTTCCGGCGGCGGGGACATCGCCATCGAGCGTTTCTCCGGCGAACCGCATCCCCGCGTCCACGACGTGGACCCGCAGCGGGATTCCATCGAACTGAACATGATCCAAGCCTCAGCCTCCGACGGCAAACCCTTCCTCGGCATCTGCCGCGGATGCCAACTGGTCAACGTGGGTCTGGGCGGAACGCTGTACACGCATCTCGCCGATCAATTCCCCAACGCGCTGGATCACGCCTACCCCGGCCATTTGCGGACGACGCTCGTCCATGAGGTCAAAATCGAGGAGGGGACGCGCATCTCGGAGATCATGGGCGAGCCCATCCTCAAGGTCAACAGCCTGCACCACCAGGGACTCAAAGACCTCGCGCCGCCGCTGCGGATCGCCGGTTACGCCCCGGATGGACTCGTCGAAGCCGTGGAACTGCCCGACCATCCCTTCGGCGTCGCCGTGCAATGGCACCCCGAATGGTTGACGGATCAGGAACCGACGAGAAATCTGTTCAGGAAGTTTGTAGAGGCGGCGGGAAGAGAAGCGTAGGAGACTCTCCAGCGTCGGAAGGCAATAGACGCTGATTAACCCCTGAGCAAAAACCGGATATGCGCGCGCAAAAGGTGATAGATCGTTCCTCCAAACAACGCGCTGAGGATCGCCATCGCGGCGCGGATCCCGCTCGCGCCCGGTCCAACTTGAAAGCCGACGAAGAATTCCAAAACCAGGGCAATTACGCCTGCGTTTAGAAACAGAACCGGAAGGTCCCGCCGCAGCGGGATTTCGGAACGTCCGCGCCATTCGGCAAGGAGATAGCCCAATATCGTAAACGCCGCCAGATACTCGATGCGGGGAACCAGACTCTGCATGCTCGTTTCTGATATCGAATCCGTAAAACCCAAAATCCAATGCCAGGCGGTCAGGGGGCGGAACGGTTCCCAAAGCGCCAGCAGACTCAAATACAGGAAGAAGAACGGAAACGCCTTTTTCAGCGTGGCGCGCTCGAAACGGCGTTCACTTGAATCTTGTGGAAGAGAGGTTAATACCGCAGTGAGAACCATTACGCCCAGACCAATTCCCAACGTGAATCCCCTATGGCGAAGAGCGAAACCGGTTCCAAGAAAGTACCAGGCTCCAGCCGTGAGCGACGCGTATATGATGACGCGAAGATCAACCTTTTCCCACCAATGGCGGAACAGTTCGTTCAGAACGATCGCGCCGATGACGCCGATCAGCAGGGTTAATATCCTGCGCTCCGGTGCGTTTTCGGCGGCGAGCGCGTTCACCCATAAAAGGGACATCAGCAAATAGATCAAACCCATCAGCGGGGTTTCGAGTCGAAGCCGTCCGATCATTCCACGTGAAATGACAATTCGGGCGGAAATAAAATCGTGCAGGAATGCGCCCAGCCCGGCGCCCGCCGTATTCGCCAAAACATCAACCACAGAAGGCGTGCGCGCCGGTATGAACAGTTGCAACGTCTCGATACCGAGACTTACGACGCCTCCCACAAGGAACGCGCCGCGTTGCTTCGTTGCCAGACGGTAAAAGAACCCGACCGGCAGAAACAACAGGAGATTGGAAACCAGGTTGTTGAGATCGCTCTGGAATGTAAAAACGACCTCCCCAGGCAGGGCAAGATAAAACGGGTTCAACGTCAGCAAAAGGATGATGAGGATGAAATATCCCAACAGGGCGGCGGCAAGTCGTGTCCCGGTTTGACGCATGTGAGAGAGCCTTTAAATTCATTGTAATTCGCAATCGCGAAAATCGCCTCGGCGCGGCGCAAGTATAATCAAAGTATGCGCCTTCTCTTCGTCGTGGATGCCCGCTCCCCCATCGCCATGAACTGGATCCGCCATTTCGTGGAGCGCGGGGACGAGGTTTTCATCGCCTCCACGTTTCCAGTTCATCTGGAACTTCCCATTCAGCGCCTGGAAATCGTCCCCGTAGCCTTTTCCTCCGCAAAGAAACCGAATCAACGCCCCGGCTCCGCCTCCGCGCGGACCTTGAGCCTGCGCACCAAAATCCGACAGTGGTTCGGACCGCTGACGATTCGCCGCGCGGCGGGAAGACTGCGCGCCTTTATCGAGGAGGTCGAACCCGACCTCGTTCATGCCATGCGGATTCCCTACGAAGGCATGATTGCCGCGGACGCGTACACCGGCGCGCCGTTGATCGTTTCCGTATGGGGCAACGACTTTACCCTGCACGGACCCTCCACACCGCTGATGCGTCACTACACGCGTTGGACAATGCAGGTCGCCGACGCTCTTCACGCGGACTGCCGCCGCGATATCCGTCTGGCGCGGGAGTGGGGTTTCGGGGTGGATAAGCCCAGTCTGGTCGCGCCGGGCAACGGCGGAGTCCGAAGCGGGGTCTTTTATCCGCTTGAAAGTCCGGTGCAAGAACCGGTCGTCTTAAATCCGCGCGGGGTTCGTCCCTACGTCCGCAACGATTCTTTTTTCAAAGCCATTCCGCTCACGCTGGCGAAACACCCGGACGCAAAGTTCATTTGCGCAGGCATGGCGGGCGAGCCGCAGGTAATACGATGGATCGAAGAATTGGGGATCGGCGACGCGGTTGAATTGCTCGGTTTGATCCCCTCGGATCGAATTGCGGACGTGTATCGCCGCGCGCAGATTCTCGTTTCGCCGAGCGTCCACGACGGCACGCCGAACACGTTGCTCGAAGGAATGGCTTGCGGGTGTTTTCCCGTCGCGGGGGATCTGGAATCGATCCGTGAATGGATCACGCCGGAGGAAAACGGTCTGCTGTGCGACCCGACCGACCCGAAGTCCATCGCGTCCGCGATCGTTTCCGCCATCGAAAACAAAAACCTGCGGGAGAAAGCCGCAGGTTTGAACCGGGAGATCGTCTCCGCGCGGGCGGAATATTCGCAGAACATGCAGAGGGCGGAAACGTTCTATTCGCAAGCGCGCCGCTGACCTTCTACTTCTCCACTTCGTACAAATAGCCGGTGCCTCTCACGCTCACGATGCTTTCCGAAAGCGAGGGGAAGGATTCGAGTTTGTGGCGCAAGCGGCTTACGAGCGGGCGCAGGATCTCCGGGGCTTCGCGCTGGGAGGTGTCGTATCCCTGCACAAGTAGGACCAGTTCGCGATGTGTGAAGACGCGCCCCGGATTTTCGATCAGGACACGCAACAGCCGTCCTTCGGCGGGCGTCAGGTGGATCAACTGATCTTTCTTCTGGATCAGGCGGCGGGAGAGGTCAACGTGCGTTCCATCCTTCAACGAGAATTCGAGCGCCTCTTCCACGTCCACGCTGGCGGGACCGCCGCGCGCCTTCAAGCGCGCTTCGCGGCGCGTCAAACCCTTCCTGACACTGTTGATCACATGCGAAGGCGCAGCGGGCTTGAGCAGGTAATCGTGTACGCGCAATCGCAGCGCCTGGATGGCGGACTCGGTCGTGCCGAACGCGGTAAGCAGGATCACCTCCGTCTCCGGCGAAACCTGGTTGACCACCTGAACCACCTCCAGCCCGTCCATGCCGGGCATGCGCAGGTCCACGATCATCAGGTCCACGGGGTGCGTGCGGACGTACTCGACCGCCGCCTGCCCGTTCGGGACGGAATTGACGCCGTACCCCTCCAGGCGCAGGATCTCGGAAAGCGACTGGCGGGCGACGGGTTCGTCATCAACGACGAGGATGTTGGGTTTCATGGTGCATCTCCCAGCGGTAGGAATAATCGGAAGCAGGCGCCGCTTCCATTGCCTTGCGCGAGGTCGAGCGTGCCTCCGTGCGCGGTGACGATATTGTAACTGACGGTCAGCCCCAAGCCCGTGCCTCCCTCCTTCGTGCTGAAGAACGGCTCGAAGATGTTGTTCCGCAGTTCCTTCGGGATGCCGGGACCCGAATCCTCGAATTGGAACTCGACCCCGTTTTCCACGCTTTTGGCGCGGATCCATAGGCTCCCTCCACCGGGCATCGCGTCGAACGCATTCAGGATCAGGTTGAAGAAAATCTGCTGGATCTGGCTGCTCACGGCGAATATGAGGGGAAGCGATTCCGGCAATTCGGTGATTACCCTGATGTGCCTCTGCCCCAATTGTTGCGACGCGAGGTTCAGCACGTGCTTCAAGAGGTCCAACACGTCCACCCTCTCGACCCTGGTGGAACCGGGGCGGTAGAAGTCCAACATCCTTTGCATGGTCTTCATCAGGCGTTCGAGTTCGGTGCGGGCAAGATCGAAATATTCCCTGCGTTTTTCCTCTGAAATATCCTCGCGCCCCGCGAGATGCAAACAATTCTGAACGGATTGCAGGGGGTTGTTGACCTCGTGCGCGATGGAGGCGGTCAGCCTGCCCGCCGCCGCCATCTTTTCCGAACGCAACAACGCCTGTTGAGACTCCTCCACCTTGCGAACGTAGGCGCGCAGGTCGGCGTACAGGCGCGCGTTCTCGAGCGCGACGAGGGATTGATTGGCAAGGATGTGGAACAGTTCGAGGTCCGTGCCTCGAAACGGAGAGACGCCCGCGTCGCGCGCCGCGAACAGGACGACGCGCGCCGCCGAAGGCGTCGAGCGTGAGATCGGGATCAGGATTGCCGCGCCAAGTTTGAGTTCCGCGAGAAGCGCCTGCGCGTCCGCCTCCCCGGGTCCTGTCGCGTTGACAATGATCGGTTTCCCGTCCGAATCCACGCGGCTCAAGAGATGGTGCGCGAAGCCGCCCTCTTCCGGGAGGAGAACGTTGCCGCGTTTTGCGAGCGTCGAAATCTTGCCGTTCTCGACCTGATAATACGCGGCGTTCGGACATTGCAGGTGTTCGCAGATCGTTTCCACGATCAAGCCGCGCAGTTTTTGCGTATCGGTTTCGGAGAACAATTTCTCGGTGGCGTCGAACAGCGGGCGCAATGCCTGCGCGCGCGCCGTCTCACGCTTGCGGCGGTTGTCGGTCAGCGCCTGTTGCGCCGCGGAGACGAGTTCCTCGCTTTTTTCGAACGGTTTGAGCAACAAGCCGTCCACGCCCTGGCGCAGGGCGCGTATGGCGGTTTCCACCGTGCCGAAGCCGGTCATCACCAGCACGGCGATATCGGGCTGCGCGCGTTTGGCGCGCGAGATGACGTCGAAGCCGTCCACTTCGGGCATGCGGATGTCAACGAGCAGGAGGTCGAGGCGGTGTTGACCGAGGTATTCGACCGCGGCGCGCGGATTGGTTTCGGAGACGACATCGTACCCGGCGCGCTTCAGGACGCGGTTGCACAGGAGCGCAATGCCGGGTTCGTCGTCCACAACGAGGATGGAGGCTGATTCCATTGAGATTACCCTATGCCTTTGGAAGCCAGACCGTGAAGGTGGAGCCAAGCCCGGGCTGGCTGACGAGTTCGATCTCCCCGTTGTGATCGGAGACGATCCCATAGGTGACCGAGAGTCCCAGCCCCGTGCCGCCGTGGTCGGCTTTGGTGGTAAAGAACGGTTCGAAGATGCGGGTTTGATCTTCCGGCGGGATACCAACGCCGGTATCGCTCACAGAGACGATCACACCCTCCCGTCCGATCTTTTGTCGTTCGGCGGTGGCGATCTCCATGCGGCCGCCTTCGGGCATGGCTTGTAGTGCGTTATGAACCAGATTGAGAAGCACCTGCTTCATTTGATTTTCGTCCATGGATACCCAGGGCAGGTCGTCCTGCATCTTTAGCGATAATTCTACACCGTTTGCATGGATCAGGTGACGAGTCAGGGTTAGCACGTCCTCCACCACCTTGTTCAGAGAGGCGTTGGCGCGGGCGCTCTCGCTTTGCCTTGCGAAATCGAGCAGACGTCTCACCACGTCGCGGGCGCGGCGGGCTTCGCGAATGACGAGGTCCAGGTCGGCGCGGGAGGCGGAGTCGGCGGGCAGGTCTTCCATCACCAGTTCGGCAAATCCGGTGACGGAGGTGAGCGGGTTGTTCAATTCGTGCGCGATGCCGGCCGCCATCTCGCCGACCGCTGCAAGTTTGGCGGCTTGCACGAGGCGGTTTTCCGCCAGTCGTTGTGCTTCCATGCGCGCGTTCAATTCCATTTCGGTCTCGCGCAATTGGTAGATTGTATCCTGCAAGCGGCGATACTGGTCCGCGCTGGTAATGACGGTGGCGAGGATACCAGCCAGGGATTCGAGCGCGAGGTAATCGTTGTGCGTGAAGGCGTTGCGCGAACTGCTTTCCACATCAATGATGCCCAAAACCGTCGAGCCGTCTCGAATGGGGACGCAGATTTCCGACCCCGCCTGCCAGCCTTTGATGGGAATGTAGCGTTCATCCCGAAGGACGTCGTTGACAAAGACTCCGCGCCCGGTCTCGAACACGTGACCGGTGATCCCGCCGATCAACGGATATTCCACAGACTTCATCGCGCGTTTGACCACCTTCCGGCTCGCGCCGCCGAAACCGCCGATGGTCAGTTTGCCGGTTTCGTCCGCGATGAAAACCGCCGCAAGTTCGTAGGAGAAATACCGCGCCAGCAGGTCGGCTGTCCGTTCCGCCACCTCGTGCGGGTCGGTGAGACCGACGACCTGCTGCACCACTTCGTGGATCACGCCGAGATTGCGCGCCCTGCCCTCCGCCTCCTCGCGCACGCGCGTATAGTCCGCCAGGCTGGCGAGGTGACTGGCAATGAGGACGATCAAACTCTCGTCGTAGGAATTGAAGGCGTTCGCGCGCCGGTTTTCAACGCTGAGCATTCCGATGGATTGACCGTGGAACCGCAGGGGGACGTAGACGCCGGATTGCGCTCCGTTGTAAAAAGGCAGTGTATGGGTCGGGGGAAGGTCGCTCAAGCGGATCTTTACGTCGCTGGCAAGCAGGGATTCGATCGGATGTCCCTCGATGCTCCGCAATAACGCGACCAGATCGCCGTCGTTGATGCGATATTCCTGCAAAACGTTGTCGTCGAAGGAGAACAGGTCGAGGACGATCAATTCGGTGTTGAAGGCGCGCGAGAGCAGGGCGAACATGCGGCGCGCGATCTGGTCGAGGCTGCGCCCGGTGGAAACGGTGAGGGCAAAATCGTTCAACATTGCCAGACGGCGCAGGTGACCCGCCATTTCGGCGAAGGTGATCAGCGTTTCGAGCGCGGGCGCGATCTGCGTGGCAAGGTCCACGAGACGGTTCCATTCCTCGCCTGTGAATGCGGAGGCGCGCCACAATCCCACCGCGCCGATCAACCGCTGACCGATGAGCAGCGGCACGCTGATCCAAGCCCTAGTGTTCGACTTCAATCCCTTGTGCGGGATCTGCGACCAGAGTGGGTCTCCGCGGCTGACGGTCATGGGCGTCAGGTTGCGGTTCATGCGGCGGAGCAGGGTGTGGGAATCGATCGCGAGGACGAGGTCGGCGCAGGCAGGCGCGTTCCATTGGGCGCGGACTTCGAGTGAGTCGCCGCGTCGGATGGCGAACCAGCCTCCCTGTACGGGGACGAGGCGGATGAAGGCGGTCAGAGCGCGTTCCAACGCGCGCGGCAGGTCGTAGGGGCTTTCCGAATCCAGGTCGGGAGTCAGCAGGGATGCCGCCACCGAGGCGGCGGGCGAGGGCTCCGGCATCCCTGATGCGGCGTTCATGCCGGGGATTGCCAGACGCCAGACGCGCTGCGCCGCGTTATCCAACTGCCCCGCCCCGACAAGCGCCGCCTGTGAGGACCCGCGCAATGGAAACGCATACAATCTCCCGGCCTCCAACTGGTTGGAGGCGGATAACGATACGGAACGGCTTTGTCCGCCGCTCAACGCGCCGCTCAACCACGAATCCACTTCGGGGCTGCCGAGAAATTTGACGAGCGCGGCGCGAAGTTTTTTGCCTAGTTTGTAATGCGCCACCACGCGCCATTTTCCCGCCTCCCGTTCGACCAGCGCCGCCCATGAGGCGCCGGTCAACTGGCTGGCTTCCTTGAGCAGATCGTCAATCGTGGTGGTATCAGCCATCATGGGTATTATACAGCAGGGAAAATGATAAAATCACCTCCATGACCGATCTTATTGTTATAGGCGGCGGGCTGGCGGGGAGCGAAGCCGCCTGGCAAGCCGCCGAACGCGGACTCAAAGTCCGCCTCTACGAAATGCGCCCGGGTCTGCAAACCGGAGCGCATCAGACTCACGACCTGGCTGAACTCGTCTGCTCGAATTCGCTCGGCTCGAACCTGCCCGACCGCGCCTCCGGTCTGCTCAAGAATGAGACGCGCCTGCTCGGTTCGATGCTGCTGGAATGCGCGGAGGAAGCCGCGCTGCCCGCAGGCGGCGCGTTGGCGGTTGATCGCGAACTTTTCGCGCGGCTCGTCACTGAAAGGATCGAAAATCATCCCAACATCGAAATCGCCCGCGAGGAGGCAAGGACCGTCCCCGATGCGCCTGCGATCATCGCCAGCGGGCCGTTGACTTCGCCCGCGCTTTCCGATTCCATTGCGAAACTGAGCGGCGGGGAACATCTCTTTTTCTTCGACGCCATCGCGCCGGTCATCCACGCGGATTCGATCAACATGGAGATCGCCTTCCGCGCTTCGCGGTATGGCGCCGGCGAGCAGGAAGCGGGCGATTACATCAACTGTCCATTCACGAAGGAGGAATACTACGCGTTCGCGGACGCGCTTCGTCACGCGGAACGGATCGAACTGCGCGCGTTCGAGGAGGCGATCAAGAGCGGGGTCAAAGCCGGGCATTTCTTCGAGGGATGCCTGCCGGTCGAGATCATCGCCGAACGCGGCTTGGATTCGCTGGCGTTCGGTCCCATGCGCCCGGTGGGATTGCGCGATCCGCGCACTGGAAAACGTCCGTATGCGGTTGTTCAACTCAGGCAGGATAATTTGGCGGGCAGTTTATATAACATGGTCGGCTTTCAGACCAATCTGAAATTCCCGGAACAAAAGCGCGTCTTTCGCATGATCCCCGGATTGGAAAACGCGGAGTTCATGCGTTACGGTCAGATGCACCGCAACACGTTCATCGCCTCGCCGAAACTCCTGCGCCCCACGCTGCAATCCATCCAACGCGAGGATCTTTTCTTCGCGGGTCAGATTACCGGCGTGGAGGGATACATGGGCAACATCGCGACGGGCTTGCTGGCGGGAGTCAACGCGGCGCGGCTGTTGCGCGGCGAGGAACCGATCACGCTTCCGCGAACGACGATGCTCGGCGCGTTGTGTCACTACGTCACGCACGCCGATCTCAAGGACTTCCAGCCGATGAAGGCGAATTTCGGCATCCTTCCACCGCTCAATGCGAAAGTGAATAAACGCGAACGAGGCAGGGCTTACGCGGAACGCGCGCTGGCAGACCTTTTGGGATGCAAAAACTTGCTTTTGCACAACACCGGCAAGCTGGTTGATTCCACGATATGAAAAACAAAGCCATTGCGATCTATCTGATCATCATCGGATTCCTGCTCGCCGCCACGCTCGGATGGTACGCTTTTGCGTTTCGGACCCAGCCGGAACCTGTCTCTGCCTTATTCGAGGGGGAACGCGCTTACGCCGACGTGATTACGCAGGTCGGTTTCGGGGCGCGAACGCCCGGGTCGGAGGGGCATGCCAAAGTCCGCGCATGGATGCGTGAGGAACTGGAGTCGGCGGGCTGGCAGGTGGAGGTCCAGGAATCCGAGGCGCTGGGTCATCCCGTTTTCAACGTCGTGGCGAAGAGAGGGGATGAAAATCCGCAGATCATTTTGGGAGCGCATTACGATACGCGCCTGTTCGCGGATAACGACCCCGACCCGGCGAATCGTTCCAAGCCGGTGCCAGGCGCGAACGACGGGGCATCGGGCGTGGCTGTGCTGCTGGAACTGGCGCGCGTCCTGCCGGAGGATACCGTTCCCGTATGGCTGGTGTTTTTCGACGCGGAGGATAACGGGAGGATCGAAGGCTGGGATTGGATCCTCGGTTCGCGTGAGTTCGTGAAGCGAAATCCCGTCCAGCCGCGCGCAGCGGTGATCGTGGATATGATCGGCGACGCGGACTTGAACATCTACAAGGAACGCAATTCGGATCGCGCCCTGACGGACGAGATCTGGGCGGTGGCGCAAAGCCTGGAGAACGATACCGTCTTTCTCCCGGATTACAAGTATTCGATGATTGACGATCATACGCCTTTCATCGAGTTGGGCATCCCCGCCGTGGACATCATTGACTTCGATTATCCGTACTGGCACACGGTGGAAGACACGCCAGACAAGGTCTCGCCCGCAAGTTTGCAGGCGGTCGGAGAGACGTTGCAGGCATGGATCATGGGACAAAGCAGTCAACCCTGATAAAATGAAGGGGCGACATGCCGAAGAAGAAAACAGCGACGATTCCAATTCAAAAGATTCTTGCGAAGATTCGCCCCGTATGGATCGAACGCGTCGGCGACGAGTTGGCGCAGGGCTTGGAGGTGCGCGCCGGCCTCGAAGAGCAATTGGAGCGTTTCTTCGATCTGCTCGTGCAGTCGGCGGCGAGCCAGGACCCCGCCTGGATGGATGCCCTCCTGCTCGATTGGGCAAAATCCTCCACGGAAACGGATCTCGAGGAGGGTCTGTACCAGGTCACGTACATCATCAACCGCATGATGGCGCTGACCATTCAGGTCGCCAGCGAAACGCTCACCAAGCAGCAGGCGCTCCACCTGCTGGCGGCGGTCATTCCGATCTATACCTACGGGCTGGGCGTGGTGGCGCGCTACGAAATGGAGACCCGCGTGACGCACATTTCGAGCGAAATGGAAAAAGTGCAGGAGCAAATGGAACGCGTGGATCGGAGCAAATCCGCTTTCATTTCGGTGGCGGCGCACGAACTTAAGACGCCCATCACTTTGATTGACGGTTACGCCGCGATGATGGAGGATTTGATACGGGAAGGCAGGGGCGTGCCGTTGGACGGCTTGCTGACCGGAATGCAGACCGGCATCCGTCGCCTGCGCTCCATCGTGGACGACATGCTCGATATTTCGATGATTGACAACCACCTGCTCAGCCTGAACTTTCAGCCGATCCAGATCGAAAAACTGCTCGACGTGTTGAAGGGGGAATTGGAGGAAACGGTGGGCAGGCGCAGGCAGACGCTCGAAATCCATCCGTTCGAGGGCAGCAAACAATGGATCTACGTGGACCCGGCGCGCATCATGCAGGCGATACGCAACATCCTCAACAACGCCGTCAAATACACGCCCGATGGCGGCCGCATCGTCATTGACGGAAGGACGCTGCCGGGCTTGATCGAAGTCACCATTTCCGATACGGGCATCGGCATCTCGCCGGAAGACCAGGCGGTCATCTTCGAGAAATTCGGTCAATTGGGACGGCTGGACCTCCACTCCAGCGGCAAGACCAAGTTCAAGGGCGGCGGACCCGGATTGGGTCTATCCATCTCGCGCGGAATCCTCGAGGCACACGGCGGTTCGATCTGGGTGGAGTCGGAGGGATACGACGAACAGAAGTGTCCCGGCTCCACGTTCCACGTGCTGATCCCCATCCGCACCGAGTCGCCGGAATCGAGAATGGCGAAGTTGTTCGAGGAACTCGAAAGGAAGGAATGAGGCTTTGGAATCAGACCGCTTGCTGTCGCAATGCGCAGAAGCAGGTTTCCGCATTCCAAAATAAAAACCCATGGCTAAAAAGAATCCCGAACCCACAATACTCCCTCGCGAACGGGCGTTCCTCGTCGGCGTGGAACTCTTCCAGCAAAGGACGCTTCTGCCGCTCGAAGATTCGCTGACAGAGCTCGCGCTTCTGGCGGACACCTCCGGGCTGGACGTGGTCGGCGAGTTGACGCAGAAACTGGATCGTCCGCACGTGAAGACCTACATCGGTCCCGGCAAAGTGGACGAGTTGAAAGCGCTCGTCGAAGAAACCCTGTCGCAGGTGATCATCTTCGACGACGAACTTTCCCCGCGTCACCAGCGCGAATTGCAGGAAATCCTGGGCAACAACGTCCGCGTGCTCGACCGCACCGCGTTGATCCTCGACATCTTCGCGCAGCACGCGCACACCAGCGAGGGCATGTTGCAGGTGGAGCTCGCGCAATACGAATATTATCTTCCGCGCCTGACCGGTCAATGGACGCACCTCGAACGCCAGGCGGGCGGCGGAGGCGGGCGCGCCGGGTCAACGGGCGGCGTGGGTTTGCGCGGTCCCGGCGAAACGCAATTGGAAGTGGACAAACGCGCCATCCGCAAACGCATCGCGCATCTCAAGAAGGAACTGGAGAAAGTGCGCGCACACCGCATGAGATACCGCGCCCAGCGCAAACGCTCGCGCATCCCAACCGTCGCGCTGGTCGGATATACCAATGCCGGCAAGTCCACGCTGCTGAACCGTATCGCCAGGTCCGAGGTCTATGTGGCGGACCAGTTGTTCGCGACGCTCGACCCCACCACGCGGCGCGTCGAACTCTCCGGCGGTTACCAGGCGTTGTTCACGGATACGGTCGGCTTCATTCAAAAACTGCCGACCACGCTGGTCGAAGCCTTTCATGCCACGCTCGAAGAGATCGCGGAAGCCGACCTGTTGTTGCACGTCGTTGACATTTCGCACCCCAACGCCATGAACCAGGCGGAAGCCGTGCAGGAAACGCTGGACAAGATCGAAGCGCATCACATCCCCGTCGTCACCGCGCTCAACAAGGTGGACCGCCTGCGCGATCCGGAGTCCGCGCGGGAGGCGGCAAGCCGCTTCTCGAAGGCAGCGGCAATCTCTGCCGTGGACGGAACCGGGGTAAAGGATCTGTTGAGGCTCATCCAGGAGGAATTGTACGAGACGTACACCCCCATCCGCGTGAAACTCCCCTATCAACAGGGCGCGTTGATCTCGCTCTTCCACGAGGCGGGCCAGGTCGAATATGTCGAGCATGGGCGCGGCGGCGTGCTGATGCAGGGACGCATCCCCGGGCGGCTGGTGGCACAGTTCACCAACTGGCAGGTCCCGAACGATCACAGGGAAATCACGGAGGAAGTATGAAATGGCTTTCCAAACTCGTTGACAAGGCGTCGGAATTCTTCGCGCACCGCAAGGGATTATTGCCGATGATCGGCATCCTGCTCATCGTCGTCAACTACGTCCTGCCGTTCGTCTTCGGACCGTACACGATCATCACAGGCACGAACCTGTTTCTGCACCTGGGCGTGATCATTGCCATCTTCGGCTTCATGCTCGCGTGGGCGTTGTAACTCCGTCATGGCGAGTGGCGACGCATAGACGAAGCGCAGGCGGTGAAGCAATCTCCATCACGGGGCAGGGGCTTGTTTCGTTTCGCCTGCAAGGACGGAGTCGCCTACCCACTTGACTCTTTCCACCTCCCCACTCTCTCCCAACAACAGCGGCAACATGGACTTCAACGCTTCGGGGTCGCCGGACGTAAAAAACCTGACGTCTCCCCGCGCGGACGGATCGCTCTTCATCCCTCCCGCCTCAAGCAGACGTTTGACCTGCCGCGCCACCGCCGGAGCCGGGTCTATCACCCGAACCTTTTCCCCCGCGATCTCCCGGATGAGCGGGATCACGAACGGATAATGTGTGCATCCCAGCACGACCGTATCAATGTTCTTTTCGAGCATCGGGCGGAGCGCGCCTTCCAATATCCTGCGCGTTTCGCTTCCCGTCAGGTTTCCCTTTTCGATCTCCTGAACAAGTCCTTTGCACGTATCCTGGAACAACTCCACGCCATTCGCGAATCGTTCCACAACGGAGGCATACAACGCGCCCTGGAACGTCGCTGGCGTGGCAAGCACTCCGACTTTTCCCGTCCTCGTGGTCTCCGCCGCCGGTTTGACCGCAGGCTCCATGCCCACGAACTGAAGGTTGGAAAATCTTGCGCGCAAATACTTCAACGCCGCGGCGGAGGCGGTGTTGCAGGCGACGACGACGATCTTCGCGTTGTGAGCAAGCAAAAAATTGGCGATCGCCTCGGAGAACCTTCGTATCTGTTCCATCGGGCGCGGACCGTACGGGATGTGTCCCTGGTCGCCGAAATAAAGGACCGACTCTTCCGGCATCTGCGCGCGTATCGCCCGCAGCACGGAGAGTCCGCCCACGCCCGAGTCGAACACGCCGATGGGATGATTGAACGAGTCGGACATTCGATAAAGTATAACGCAACCGCAGGCGTCATTGCCCGGATGAATGAGACGCGGTATATTTAGTCCGATGAGCAAGGGCCGCATCCTTATTGTCGAAGACAACATGGATAATTACGAACTTGTCCGCTTCGTGCTGGAGCGCGCCGGATACGACGTGTTCCTGGCAGTGAACGGGCGGGACGGCGTGGATGCGGCGCGCGCCCAAAAACCGGACTTGATCCTGATGGACCTGGGACTACCTCAAATGGACGGGTGGAACGCAGCCCGGGAATTGAAAACCAGCGAAGAAACGAAATCCATTCCGCTTTACGCGCTGACCGCGCACACGCTGCCCAGCGAGCGCAAACGCGCCATCCTGGCAGGCTGCGACGGCTACGTCGCCAAGCCCATCCAGATCAAGGATTTTCTGGATCTTGTGGAGGAAGCCCTGCTCGTCGAAAGGATCAAAAGAGAAAATCCCGATCCCTTCCAGGATGGTTGAATATGATGTAGCCGTTCGGGGATGTTCATCGTCTCGTAATGGGTTGACGCCACAACCCAAAAATCACACGAAGTAAAAGGAAAATCAACATGAAACAAATCTGTGTCGTCGGCGTTGGATATGTTGGCTTGGTGACCGCCGCCTGTTTTGCCGATCTGGGCAACCGCGTGGTCGCTCTCGATGTGGATGAAAAACGCGTCGAAAATCTCAAAAAAGGAATCATGCCGATCTACGAGCCCGGTCTGGAGGAACTCGTCAAGCGCAATGTGAAGGGCGGCAGGTTATCCTTCACCACCTCTTACGAAGATGCCTTGAAAGGGGCCGAGTTTGCCTTCATTGCTGTTGGCACTCCCTCCGGCGTGGACGGCAACGCAGACCTGCAATACGTGGAGGTCGCCGCGCGTTCCATCGCCAAAGCCATGACCGCGCCGCTCATCGTCATCAACAAGTCCACGGTCCCGATCGGAACCGGGGACTGGGTTGCGGACATCATCAAACAAGCCCAGCCCAAGCCGATTGACTTTGCGGTGGTTTCCTGTCCCGAATTCCTGCGCGAAGGCTCGGCGATTGCAGACTTTATGAGCCCGCACCGCAACGTGATCGGCTCGCTGGACAAGGACGCCGCGAACAAGGTCGCCCAACTGCACCTGCCTTTGCGCGCCCCCATCGTCATCACGGATCTGCGCACGGCGGAAATGATCAAATACGCCAGCAACGCCTTCCTTGCCACGAAGATCTCCTTCATCAACGAACTCGCCGACCTGTGCGAACTCGTAGGCGCGGACGTGAAGGAGGTGGCGGCGGGCATGGGCTACGACGCGCGCATCGGCCGTCATTTCCTCGATGCAGGCTTGGGCTGGGGCGGATCGTGCTTCCCCAAGGACGTGCAGGCTCTCGCGTACATGGCAAAGGAGAAGGGACTTAACCCGCGCATCCTGAACGAAGTGATGAACGTCAATTATGACCGCCGCCAGAACGTTTCCAAACAGGTCCAAGCCCTGCTCGGCGGCAGCCTCATAGGGAAGACCATCGGCTTGCTGGGGCTGGCGTTCAAGGAAAACACGGACGATATGCGCGACGCTCCCTCCATAGATATTGCCAACGCGTTGATCGCCGGCGGCGCAACCGTGCGCGGCTACGATCCCGTCGCGCGGCATACCGCCGCGCCGCTCATGCCTGCGGTGGAGATCTTCGACGACATGTACAAAATGGCGGAGGGATGCGACGCGTTGGTCGTCGTCACTCCCTGGAACGAATTCAAACAACTCGACCTCGAGAGGGTCAGGGATTTGCTCAAGACGCCGGTCATCTACGACGGGCGCAACATCTACGACCCCGCCCGCATGCAGGAGATGGGATTCTCCTACCAATCCATCGGACGCCCCAACAACGGTCGGTAGTCGCAGTTTTTCGCATCGTCGGATGGTCGGGTACAATACTCCCGCCATCCGACTTTTTAGTTATCCAATTTTGGAACGCAGGGGCTTACTCCTGCAAATTCGCCAGCGAACTGGCTGATTCCAAAGTGCCAATCATAAACCGACCATATGACCACCCCTCCCGTTTGCAACTACGAAGGCTCCGATTACCAGGCTTCCTTTTGGGACAAAGGCGGACGCGAATACGAGGACCGCGCGGAAGCCATCGCCCTCAAGCGCCTCCTCCCTCCGGGCGGACGCCTCTTACTCGAACTGGGGGCTGGCGCGGGACGAAATACCTCGCGCTACCCCGGCTTTGACCGCATCATTTTGCTCGATTATTCGCGCACCCAACTCGAACAGGCGCAACAACGACTGGGCAGATCGGAAAAATACGTTTACGTCGCGGCGGACGTCTACCGCCTCCCGTTCGTGAATGGCTTGTTCGACGCGGCGACGATGATCCGCGTCCTGCATCACATGGCGGACGCGCCGAAGGCATTGGAACAGGTTGGGAATGCGCTTCGAATGAATGGCGTGTTCATCCTGGAATTCGCCAACAAACTGAACCTCAAGGCGATCCTTCGTTTTCTGCTCGGCAGGCAAAAATGGAATCCGTTCTCGTTGGAGCCGGTCGAGTTTGCGAGACTTAACTTCGACTTCCACCCGAAAACCGTGCGGAACTGGCTAAGGGAACTCGGCTTCTCGATTGAAAGGACGCTCACGCTCTCGCACTTTCGTGTCGGGCTGTTAAAGCGCATCGTTCCGACAGACATTCTGGTCTTCTTCGATTCGATCCTGCAATGGACGGGCGCGTGGTGCCAGTTGAGTCCTTCCGTGTTCGTGAGGGCAACAGTAATGCGAGATTCCATCCCGTACGCCGCACAAAATGACATCTTGTCCTACTTCAAGTGTCCCGATTGCGGTCATTCGCCGTTGACGGACAAGAAGGATTATCTGGAATGTTCCAGTTGCAAAAAGAGGTGGGAAATCAGAGACGGGATTTACGATTTCAGGGAACCGATAAAGCACTAACAGTGAATCGGGGGATGTTCAAAAATCAACCTTGAAAACGCGTTCCCCGGTCGGCTGGTCGCTTCCGCCAGCGGGTTCGATAGTCACGCCGACGCCTACAAAGTCAGTTACGCTCTGCTCCGGGAAGACGATGTACGTGGTATATACGCGGTCGTCTTCCGGGCGGAAGATCCCGGCGCTGACTCGTTCATCCTGCGGGTTGATGAGCCAGATCTGGTAGGTTTTGGTCTCGTCGAGTTGGGGCATGTTCCAGACAATGAGCGCGACAATGTTGCGCTCCCTATCCAACAGGAGCGAACCCACCACAGACTCCGAATTGATGGCGAGCCGTTCGGTGGCTGGGTAGGACAACATGGACATGACCGTCTGACCGGTGCGAATCTGGCGATTGAGGCGGGCTTGCTCCAGTTGCAGGCTCCGCATTTGCGTAATGGAATAGAAACTCATGGCGAGCAAAACCACCAGCGCGATTCCCGTCGCCAGTTGGCTGAACGACCAGTTGAACGTCAGTCTCTTTGTTTTTTGCGCGCCCAACAAGCGGCTTTGCAGGCGCTTACGGAGCGCGGCGGGAGGCTGCCGGGGCGGGAGGGCTGTCAGCAAGGATTCGCCCAGGGCGCGGTATTCAGCCAGTTCGGTCCGGCAAGAGGCGCATCCTTCCAGATGGGATGCGAGCGCGGCGGTTTCGTCCGCGTCCAATGCGCCGATGGCATAGGCAGGGATGTTTTCGAGAAAGGGAGCGTGTTCGTCGCGCGTCATGTGCATTTACTCCAAGTAGGTGTACGCCGCCGAGGATGGGTTTGGATTTATCCTTCCTTCCAAATCTCGCGCAGTTTTTCCATGGCGGCGCGCAGGCGGGTCTTGACCGTGCCGAGGGGCATGTTGAGGACCTCGGCAATTTCGCTCTGACTCATGCCCTGATAGTATGCCAGTTCGATTACTTTGCGCTGGTCGGGATGAAGGGACAACACGGCAAAGTAGAGGGTGCGCCAGCGCGATTCCTCCGCCGTTGACCCGGGATCGGGGACGGTGTGCCACACATTTTCGGGATCGTTCACGTCGGACAGGAGAGGGCGGCGGGATTCGAGGCGCAGGCGATCCAACGCGACGCGGCGCGCGATGGTCAACAGCCAGGGAAGAAAAGGTCCGCGTTCGGCTAGGTATTGGCGGGCGCGGCTCCACAGTTTGAGGAAGGTATCCTGTGTGACTTCCTCCGCCAGCATGGGGTCGCCCAAAATGCGAAGGGTAAGACCGTACACGCGGCTGGCGTGGCGGTCGTAGAGTTCGAGGAAGGCTCGTTCATCGCCCCGCGCCACCCGTTCGATCAGTTTGCTTTCGTTTGCGTCGGTCACACATCCATTTTACTGGATATATTGTTTGGTCTGTGGGGGATGTTCCCGGTAATTCGCGTCAGCGTTGCAATCCAAAAGCGGAGGCGGCGGCGTACTATGGGGTGAAGACCAAATCCAACCCAAAACGGAGGAACAAAATATGAAAAGATCGTTTCTTGTTGTCCTGGTGGCGATACTGGCCTTGAGCCTCTTCTCTTCTTCAGGAGCGGTTTCCAGCGCCAGCGCGGATGAATCGAAGTTGCTGGAGTTCAACACGATGATCGGCGTGCCGCGTCCCTACACCGGCGCGGGCAACGCGATCCGCGGCGTGCCGGGCGGCGGTTTGCCCTGGGTCATCGCATTTGGCAAAGGGAAGGTTAGCCCCGAAGGCAGGGTGGACGTGAAGGTCAAGGGACTGGTGTTCGACCCCAACGACCCGGCGGTGATCGAGCGCGGTATCGGCGGCACGAATACGGTCCCGAACTTCAAGGCGATCGTCAGTTGTTTGAGCAAGGATGCCGACGGAAACCCGGTGACAGTCAACGTTTCGACGGGTCTCTTCCCGGCGGACGCGGAAGGGAACGCCCACATCAAGGATATGGTCGCATTACCCTCGCCCTGCATCGCGCCCATTCTATTCGTCACCAGCCCGAGCGGAGCGTGGTTCGCTGCCACCGGTTTCTAAACCATAAAGAGAAAGCGGGCGGAGAACATCCGCCCGCCATTTTTTTGCCGTGCACAGTTCGACGCTAGAGAGCGTCTTTTACGCTATGGCGTAACGGACGTTCTCTAACGTCCGCTAAACCTAGCAACGAATCAGGCTTACGGCGCGCGGCTGGCGTTACGCTTTGCGAGTTTTGAAGCCGGAAGCGACCAGCCTCGTCAGCGTCTGCCAAATGGGACAGCGGTCGTACACGCCCAGAAAGGCGACGAGCCCGCCGATGCCCAGCGCCAGCCAGTTGTTCGTTGAAATGCCGACCATCGCCAGCAATGCGCCCGCGCCCAGCCGCAGCATACGGTCGAATGCGGATATGGGGACTCTAACCTCCCTTCCCTCCACAAGCGCCTCGAACATGGCGCGGTAACCGGCTTCGTTCTGCGCGCCGGTCACGCGACCGACCGCCTCCCCATTGCGAAACGCCATCACGGTTGGAATGCCAATGATCCTGAAATGCTCCAGTATCTCGCGCGAGTCGTCCGCATTGACAGGCAGGAACTCGACCCGGTCGCGGTATTCGCGCGCAAGTTTTTCAAGGATGGGTTTGGTCGCCTTGCAGGGCATACACCAGGTCGCCCAAAAATCCACGACAACGGGTTTGTCGGAGGAGGAAACTGCTTTTTGAAACTGTGATAGGTTCATGGTTAAGAGAGGGAAGCGGATGATCGCTCATCCGCTCCATCGTTGGCAGGGATCGAATTATCCCTTGTAGGTGCTGAATTTGAACGGCGCGTACAGCGGGCAGAACCCCACAATGGAGGTAAGCAGGAACACCCCGCCCAGCGCGAGCAGGACGACGCCGAGGCCGCCGGTCGCGATGCCGCCAAAATACAGCCAGGCGAAGAGCGCGGCGACGATCACACGAACGATACGGTCGGTATTGGACATATTGCGTTTCATTGGAAAATCTCCTTTCGGTTTGATGACCGTATTGTAGGAGATTTACCGTCCCCCGTCTGTGACAAAGTCACACAACCGCGCGGGATTTCAGACCTTCGAAATCAAGCGCCTCGATGGTTCCGCGTCCCGATTCGATCAAGCCCTCCCTGGAAAAATCCTCGATGATGCGGCTGATCACCTCGCGGGAACTGCCCAATTCCGCGGCGATCTCCTGATGAGTGACACGCATCGGATTCTGGACCTGAGCCTGATTCAACAAAAACGAGGCGACGCGGCGATCCATGCGTTTGAAGACCACCTCGTCCACCACCGCCATGACCGTGGAGAGCCGCTCCGATAAAAGGTCGAAGACGAACTCGCGCCACAGGTCGTATTTGTTCACCCACGCGCGGAACACCTCCGCGGGGATCATCACCGCTTCTGCATCCTCCTCCACCGTGGCAATCGCCGGAAAGGACTTTTGACTCAGGATGGCGTTCGCGCTCAAAATGCAACTTTGACCGAAACCGAAACGATATAACGTGATCTCGCGTCCCGTTTCGCCGATCTTGTACACGCGCACCACGCCGGAGAGGAGCAGCGCGATTCCATCCACGCGGTCGCCGTCCACAAAGACGTCATGTCCCGCCGGGATCTCCGAGAATTGAGCCTCGCGTTTCAACTCATTGATGAGCGAAGCGTCCGCCCGCCCCAAAAAGGGCAGGGCGAGCGTCAACCGGTTGAGTTGGTTTGTATCGAGCATGTGTTGACCTCATTATCCTATGGATCGTTCCGCGCCGCGTCAGTCGGCGATAATTTCACGCCCACTGCGTTCGAGCCCGGCAGGATGGGTTTGCCGACGGCAAAGCCATACACCAGCGCGAACTTCGCGCCGAAGAAAACGATTTGCGCGGAATAAGCGATCCAGATCATGAAAACCACGAGGGAACCCGCCGCGCCCAGTATGCTCCGCGCGCCTCCATAGCCAAAATACAGACCGAGCAGAAACGCGCCGACGTTGAACAACAGGGACGTAACGAGCGCGCCGACCCAGACCACGCGCCATGAAATCCGAACGTCGGGCAGCAATTTGTAGGTGAGCGCGAATAACAAGGTCGTCAACCCAAAGCCTATCAAAATGTTGCCTCCCTCCATGAGAAAGGACGTGTCGGGTGTGATCGTGGTTCTAAGCCATCCGTTCAGGGCAGCCAAGCCCGCGCTGATGGCGAGCGCGGCAAGCAGGATGACTCCCAAACCGAACACCATGATGGCGGCAAGCAACCGGGTCCTGGCTACTTCGAGGATGCCTCCCAAAATGTGGCTGCGCGGTTTGGGACGCACGTGCCAGAGGGTGTTCAAGGCATCCTTCAACTGGCTGAAGAGGTTGGTTGCGGCAAAGATCAGAACCACCGCGCTGAGGATCGTTGCGGAGAGGCTGGAACCCGATCCCTGCACATCCACCAGCAGCCGCTCGATGTCCGCCGCGGCTTGCGGACCGATCTGGTCCGAGATGGCGTGGACGATTTGACCCTCCACTGCCGCCTCGCCAAATACCGAACCGGCGATGGCGATCATAATGACCATGAGCGGGGCGAGGGAGAAGAGCGCGTAATAAGCCAGCGCCGCGCCGAGCCGCGCGGCGTGGTCGTGCGACCATTCGATGTAGGCATCGCGGATCAATCGAAGGACGAATTTGAATGTGGACATGAACGATCAAATCTTTTCCACGACCCAAAAGTGAGACAAGCCAAATATCTTCAACGGCGTCTTTTCAAGGAACTGCAATACGCCGCGCAAGACTTTCCCAAACGCGCCGAAACGCGCGATGATGTTATCGTACGCGCCGAAGATGATCGCGCGTTCGATGAATTTGACGGGCAGGCCGGCAAATAATTTCTCAAGGTCTTTCGCCGAATAAACCCGAACGTGCGGGGCGAGTTTGTCGCGCAGCGCACGCGGCAGGTAGTTCACGAACAACTTGTTGCCAAAATGATATTCCCCTTTCCAGTAAATGCCGTGCGTCTCGAAGGGATAACCGCGATTCGGGCAGAAGATGACGGCGCGTCCGCCGGGTTTAAGGATGCGGATCATCTCGCGAATCGCAAGGCGGTCGTCCTGGACGTGTTCGATCACCTCGTGGCTGAGGATCAGGTCGAAGGCGGCGCCCTGAGTTGGCAGGTTGACCGGCGAAGCCGTATCGAAACTCCGCCGAAGGGTCGAGGGGGGAAGCGGGAGGAATTCCCCGGCGGCATTGAAGATGTGCGGGGAGTTTTTTCGCGCCTCCTTTGCGCGTTCGAAATCGTATTCCAATCCGATCACAGTTCCGCCAAATTGAGCGAGGTGTTCGACGTACGTTCCCACCCCGCATCCGTTTTCAAGGATCAGCCCCTTGACGCGTTCGCCTGCGGCTTTGAGGATCATATCGAGCCGTCGTTGTTGTCCCGCCCGCCAAACGTAGGAAGGTTCGCCACGCAGGGCGGCTTTGGATAGGTTTCTGTCGGTCATTAATCTCCGAGGGTTTCAAATTTGCTCATTTGCAGATTTACCCCCACAATTATATCTTGCATCTTTTTTTACCCCGTGCTAAAATATTTGCGCACGTCGAACCGATCACCGAACACACCGAGAAGTGGGCGCCCCCCACTTTTCTGCTTGTAATAAGGAGTATACGGAGCAACCGGCATGGCTAAGAACGAATTTACCCTGGCTTTCAACGATGTGTTGGAAGACAAACAACTTTCCAAGGAAGTGATCATTTCCGCGATCGAGTCCGCGATGGTTTCAGCCTATCGGCGGGCTGTCGGCGCGTCCGCAGCGCAGCACGTGGAAGCCAGGATCGATCCCGAGTCGGGCAAGGTGATGGTCTTCGCCGAAAAGGAAGTGGTCGAGGACATCATCGAACCGAAGACCGAAGTCCTGCTCGAGGAGGCGCGCAAGGTCAACCCGGAGGCGCAACTCGGCGACATGGTGATCGTCGAGTGCACGCCCGCGGATTTCGGGCGCGTCGCCGCGCAAACCGCGCGCCAGGTCATCCAGCAGCGCATCCGCGAGGCGGAGCGTTCGAATCAGATGCAATACTTCGAGCGGCAGGTCAGCGAGATCATCAGCGGTATCGTGCAGGCGACGAACGCCCAAACCACCACCGTTGGGCTCGACATGAAGGCGGAAGGCACACTGCCCGCCAACCAGAGGATCCCCGGCGAAAGATACAAGGTGCATGAACGCATCCGCGCGGTGGTGATGGAAGTGAAGGACGGGCCGCGCGGACCGCAGATCATACTCTCGCGCGCGCATCGCAACTTCCTGCGTCGCCTGCTCGAAAACGAAGTGCCGGAAATCTATCACGGCGTGGTCGAAATCCGCGCCATTGCGCGCGAACCCGGCGCGCGCGCCAAAGTGGCTGTCTCCGCGACCCAGCCTGGCATTGACCCGGTCGGCGCGTGCGTGGGGATCAAGGGCGTGCGCATCCAGGCGATCGTGAAGGAACTGCACGACGAAAAAATTGATATCATTCAATGGGACCCCGATCCCATCGTTTATATTTCCAAGGCGATCAGCCCGGCGCGCGTCAGCGGCGTCTATTTGCAGGAGACGGAGGGCGCGCGCACGGCGACCGTCGTCGTGAGCGAGGATCAGTTGAGCCTGGCAATCGGGCGCGACGGACAGAACGCGCGCCTCGCCGCAAAATTGACCGGCTGGCGCATTGACATCAAATCCACCCTGGAAGCTGCGGCGGATACCATCGTCAAATTGCAGAACGATCCCGAACTTGCCGCGTTGATGCCCAGCGCCGTCGAAGCCATCCCCACCGTCGAAGACATACTCGCCAGGAAAGCCGAAGGAAAACCCATTACGCCGGAAGAGTACGACATGATCGCCAAATTCGTGGATCGTGTTGAACGCCGCACAAGCGAGATGAAGGCGGAGGCGGTGCGCGTGGCGGAGGGCGACGTTTCCCTCGCCGAGCAGGCGGGCGTCCCTGCCGCCGCGTTCAACATGCCTCTCGAACAGGCTGGCATCAAGGAACATGTCTTCAACATTTTGACGGAAGCCGGCATCGAGACGGTCGGCAGCCTGATGGTCAAAATGAAACTGGACCCCAACAGCGTGCTTGGATTGCCCGGCATCGGACCGAAAGCCATTCAGAACATCGAGGAGGCTCTCGCCGCGTTGACGTTCCCTGAAACGCCTCCCGCGCAGCCGGAGGCTGAACCTGCTCCCGAGGCTGAGCCGCAGCCCGAAGTCGAGGCGGTCGCGCTCGAGTTCGCCCAACTACCGGCGGAGGAAATGCCGGTTGCCGAGAAACAGGTTGCAGCGAAGAAGGAAGCGAAAAAGCACGTCGAAGAGAAGGAGGAGGACGAAGGTCACAAGGACGGCGTCTCCCTCGACGAACTCTTCTCGATCAAGCCCGAGATCTTCCAAGCCCCCGTCGAGGAGGATGAAGAAACAAAGGACAAGAAGAAGGGCAAGAAATCCAAGAAAAAGAGCGTCGAATTGGAGTTCGACGAGGAACTCGGCGAAGTGATCAGCCGCAAGAAACACAAACGCGGCGGCGACGACCTTGTCGAGGACTGGTAGAATCTCGCGCGGGAATGAAGGTGTCCAAAAAGAAACCTGTCCAGCGTGTCAAGCATGTGCCCCAGCGGACGTGCGTGGGCTGTCGGGAAGTCCTGCCCAAACGGACGATGATCCGCATTGTGCGTACAGCCGAGGGCGTGCGGATGGACCCAACCGGTAAACTTGCCGGGCGGGGAGCCTACCTGCACGACCGCCGCGAATGTTGGGAGCGAGGGTTGAAGGGCGCGCTCGCCCATGCCCTGAAGACAACGATCCGCCCGGACGAACGCGCAATGCTCGAAAATTTTATGAATACGTTGCCGCAAGAGGCAATAATCGGGGAGACCCTGTGATGTAAGCCGCAGAATACTCACGGGTCTCCGTCTCGATAACTACGCAAATGGCAAGCCTGCAAGCGCCGGTGCTCATTGCATGTTTGCCCATTTGCTGAATTGTGGAGGCAGTCCCATGAGTACCAACGGAAAGAAAATCGAACTACCGGGCAGCATTATTGTCCGAGACCTTGCCCAGAAGATCGGCAAGAGCCCCATTGATCTGATTAAAAAATTGATGTCGAACGGCGTGATGGCGACCATCAACCAGTCCGTTGATTTCGATACCGCCGCGATCGTGGTGGAGGAATACGGCTTCGAGGCTGTGCCGGAGGTGGTCGAAGACGCGATCATCGAAACGGGAGAGGTTCCGCTCTGGCGCAAGTTGATCGCGAACGAGGACAGTTCGAAGTTGAAACCCCGCCCGCCGGTGGTGACCATTCTCGGTCACGTGGATCACGGCAAGACCAGCCTGCTGGACGCCATTCGCCAGACGGACGTGGCGGCGGGCGAGGCGGGAGGGATTACACAGCACATCGGCGCCTATCAGGTCGAGATGAAGGGACGTACCATTACGTTCCTCGATACGCCCGGTCATGCCGCGTTCACGCAGATGCGGGCGCGCGGCGCGCAGGGCGCGGATATCGTCATCCTGGTTGTTGCGGCGGACGACGGCGTGATGCCGCAAACCAAGGAAGCGATCGCCCACGCCAAAGCCGCGCGCGTGCCGATCATCGTCGCCTTGAACAAGGTGGACAAAGCCAACGCCAATCCCGAACGCGTCAAACAACAACTTGCCGAACAGGAACTCGTCCCGGACGAATGGGGCGGCAATACCATGGTCGTCCCGGTCTCCGCCAAACAAAAAAAAGGCATTGACGATCTGCTCGAAGGCATCCTGTTGGTGGCGGACAACATGCAAATCAACGCCAACCCTTCCGGGAAGGTGATCGGCACGGTCATAGAAGCGGAACTGGACAAATCCAAAGGCGTGATCGCCACGCTCCTCATCCAGAACGGGACCCTTTCTTCCGGCGACGTGGTCGTGGCGGGAACGGCGCACGGCAAATTGCGCGCCATGTCCGATTACAAGGGCAAGCCTGTCAAGAAGGCGGGTCCTTCCATGCCGGTTCTCGTGCTGGGGCTGAACGAAGTCCCCTCCGCCGGCGACCTGTTCCAAGTGGTCAATTCGGACAAGGAAGCGCGTCACATTGTCGCTGAAAGGATGAACGCCGCCAAAGAACAGGCGCAGGCAAAGAAGAAGGTATCCCTGGAGGATCTGTTCGCGAACGTCCAGGCGGGCGAAGCAAAGGAACTGAACCTGATCGTCAAGGCGGACGTGCAGGGATCGCTCGACCCCATCGTCTCCGAATTGAACAAACTCGGCGAAGGCGAGATCGGCATCAACATCCTCTACTCGGAAACCGGCAACATCACCGATAACGACATCATGCTCGCCTCCGCGTCCAACGCCATCATCATCGGCTTCAACGTCCAGGCGGACGTTTCCGCGCGCCGCCTCGCCGAAAAGGAAGGCGTGGACATCCGCCTCTACGAGATCATCTACCGCATGACCGAGGATATCGAAAAGGCGCTCAAGGGGATGCTCGAGCCGGTGGTCCGGGAAAAGGTCATCGGGCGCGCGCAGGTCCTGGCGGTGTTCTCCGCCTCCAAATTCGGCAAGGTGGCGGGATGCAGGGTGACGGACGGCGAATTGCGTCGCAATGCAAAGGTCAGGCTGTATCGCGGTTCCGACCTTGTTTACGAAGGCGAAATGGGATCGCTCCGACACGAGAAAGAGGACGTGAAAGAGATCAAACAGGGTTTCGAGTGCGGCGTCGGGTTTAAGAACTTCAGGGACATTCAGGTCGGCGATCAGTTAATCTGTTACGTTTTGGAGGAATCTTAATCAATGCCCTCCGGTGTACGGCTCCAACGCATCGCAAACCGTTTCCGCGAAGAACTCTCGGAAATGCTCCTCCGCGAGATCAACGACCCGCGTCTGAAACTTATTTACGTGACGGACGTAAAAGTGGATAAGGAACTGGCGTACGCGGACGTGTACGTCTCTGCGGTCGAGGGAGTCTCGCGCTCCAAAGACGTTCTCGCGGGGCTGGAATCTGCCTCCGGTTTCATCAGGCGAACCCTCGCCTCACGCATTGAACTGCGCGCCTTCCCGCGCCTGCGCTTCCACTGGGACATGACTCCCGAAAAAGCGGATCACATCGAAAAGGTACTGGCTGAGTTGCGAAATAAAAAATGACGGCTCGACCGTGTAAAAAATGTGTGGGCGTTGAAGAACGTCCGCCTGTACAAGCAACATGAATGTCGCGTTCGGAAAAAATCTTCGCGGTTGCGATGGATACCCGGGAACGATACTTCAAGGGCTTGTAACAAATTTCCTACACAATATTGACAAAAGATTTTTGATTTTTGTGATACAAATGACGGAGAGAAAACAGGAATGGACAAGGAAATCACCGGGGCTATAAAAGACCGCCTCGCCAAAGCCAACAAGATCGTCATTGCCTCCCACGTCCGCCCGGACGGTGATGCGATCGGTTCGCTGCTCGGTCTGGGACTGGCTTTGATGGACAGCGGCAAGTCGGTGCAAATGGCGCTTGTGGACGGGATCCCCGCCTCCTTCAGGCATCTCGAAGGAAGCGAACTTGTCCTCAAACAACCGAACGGGGATCACGACACGTTCATCACGGTGGATTGCGCCGATTTCAAACGAACGGGAAAGGTTTTCGAGAATTTCGGTCAACCCGACATCAACATTGACCATCACGTCACCAACGAAAGATACGGCACACTAAACCTGATCGAAGCGGAGGAGGTCGCCACGGCCGCCATTCTGGCAAAGCGCCTGCCGGAGTGGGGCTTCAAGATCACCAGACCCATCGCGGCGGCTCTATTGACCGGCATCGTCACCGATACGCTCGGGTTTCGCACTTCGAACACGAATCCCTCCGCCCTGCGTTTGTGCGCGGAGTTGATGGAAACCGGCGTGGACATGCCGGACCTGTACATGCGCTCGCTGGTCAGGAAATCGTTTGCGGCGGCGAAGTATTGGGGCGCCGGGCTATCGAGCATGGAACATCGGAACGGCATCGTCTGGGGAACGCTGACGCTCGAAGACCGCAAACGAACCGGCTACGGCGGCAACGACGACGCCGATCTCATCAATCTCATTTCGGCAATTGATGGGAACAAAGTGGGTATGATTTTCGTCGAACAAAACGACAATCATGTCAAGGTCTCGTGGCGCGCGTTGGAACCGGGCATTGACGTCTCGCAGGTCGCAAAACACTTCAAAGGCGGAGGTCACGCCGCGGCGGCCGGGGCAGACATCCCCGGCGCGTTGAACGAAATCCAACCGCTGGTACTTAAGGCTACCTGTGAAATGTTGGGTCTCTAACCATAAAATCAGACAGTCATGTCATAATTAGGATCGCAAATCCTTAACAGGAGGAAAGAGTGAACAGTCAAGACGTAAAGAATGCCATCTCAGGGGTGCTGGTCGTGGACAAGCCCGTTGGAATGACATCCCATGACGTAGTGCAGGCTATTCGTAACGGAACCGGACTGCGACGCGCGGGGCATACCGGCACGTTGGATCCGCGCGCCTCCGGTGTGCTTGTCATTCTGGTCGGACCGGCCGTGCGTTTGAGCGAGTACGTTTCCGCTTCGGATAAAAGATATCAAGCCATCATCCGTCTGGGCGGCCGGACCGACACCTTCGACGCGGACGGCAAATTCACGCAGACAAACCAACCGATCAACATTACCGAAGAGCAATTCGAGGAAGTGTTGAAGACCTTCATCGGCGAGATCGAACAGACCCCGCCTCCCTATTCCGCCGTCAAGGTGCAGGGACGCAAAGCCTATGAAATGGCGCGCAAGGGCGAGGAGGTCGAACTGGAACCGCGCAAGATCACGGTGCATCACCTGGAAGTGCTGGAATGGGCGCCGCCGGAAGTGGTGATTGACGTGCATTGTTCTTCCGGCACGTACGTCCGTTCACTGGCGAACGATCTGGGCGAGAAACTCGGCTGCGGGGCGTATCTCGTCGGCCTGCGCCGCACCAAAAGCGGACGCTTTTCCCTGCGCGACGCAGTGCCCCTGCGAAAATTGCAGGAAGCCTTCCACGCGGGCAACTGGTATCAATATTTGATCCCCGCCGCGGAAGCGCTGGGCGATTGGGCTGCCATCGAACTCAGCCCGGATGACGTGGAGGGCGTGCGCCACGGTCACCGCGTAAAAGCCAAAGCGGATACGCCCGTCGGCACCCGCGTACGCGGCGTCAGCACACAGGGCGAATTGGTCGCGCTGATGGAATGCGTGATCGGCGAGGACGGCGAACCAGCCTGGCAGCCGAAGAAGGTGTTCTTCACCAGCGATTAGCGGCGGCTCATTCCGACGTTTTCGGTGAATGACGATGTTCCGCAATAAAGCGCAACTTCCGTTATGTTGCATTTTCGTTCCCTCGAGGAAGTTACCCTCCCCGCTTCGTGGCTGACCGTCGGCGTGTTCGACGGCGTCCACCGCGGACATCAACGGATCATCAACAGACTTGTGGCAGGCGCCCATGAAAATGGGCTGCCTGCCGTTGTTTTGACGTTCGATCCGCACCCGGCAAAATTCTTCGGGCGCGGCGACATCAAACTGCTGACGTTGCCCGGCGAACGCGCCCGGCTGCTCGGGGATTTGGGCGTGGACGTGGTGGTCACCCATCCGTTCAACAGGGACGTGGCGAACACCACCGCCTACGATTTCATGAAATACCTGAAATCCCGCATCGGACTCACCCACATCCTGCTCGGCTACGATTCGACCCTCGGCAAGGACCGCGAGGGCAACGCCTCGCGCCTGTCCGAGATCGGCGCGGAGTTGGGATATGCCGTCGAGGTGATATCAGCCCTGGGCGACGAAAGCGGCGTAATCTCGTCCACGGAGATCCGCAAATTGATAACGGTCGGGAAGGTCGCCGAAGCCGCTCGCCTGATGGCACATCCGTATGCCTTGCAGGGAATGGTTTCGCGCGGCGATCAACGCGGCAAGGCGATCGGCTTCCCGACCGCGAACCTGGCTTATGCGCGCGAAAAGGTCGTCCCTGCCGGGGGGATCTATGCCTGCTGGGCGTATCTTGGCAGGGAGAAACATCAAGCCGCGGTCAATATCGGGACGAACCCAACCTTCACGCCCGATAAAACGACCCTGAACGTGGAGGCATATCTCCTCGACTTCGATCGGGACATCTACGGCGAAGTCCTGCAATTGGAGTTCGCGGCGCGCCTGCGCGATGAGTTGAAATATGATTCGGTAGCGGCATTGGTCGAACAGATCAGACGCGACGTGGAGCAGACGAGGGAGGTCTTGCGACGATAGGCGCGCGACTTGCGAATGATCGAGCAAAGGACCAGGTTGTAAGACCTGGTCTTTTTGATTTCAGAAAAGGGTAAATAGGGGCATGAAGTGGAAACGGTCAGATACTCCGTTACTGAAAAACATTCACCGCGAAGGATTGCCAGCATGAAGAATCGGACTCGGAAGTACCTTGATAGGGCGTTGGATACCATCAAAGTTGCTGAGGCTGATCCTGACATGCACAAGCCAGAAATGGCTGCTGGGCGCGACGCGCCCTCACCGCGCCAACGAAATAAACACATCCTCCAGCGTTGGCTCACCTACAGCGATATCTTTCACATTCACATTTTTCCCCTTCAATGCTTTCAACAGGTCATCTTTCCTCTTTCCTCTTTTCGTGATCGTCCGTAAATGATCGCCAGCCAGCCCCACTCGTAACACCCCTTCAATCTCAGGCAACGCCTCCAGCCCTGCTTCCAGCGGCTCGGCGTACACCTCCCACACGTCGCCAGGGATGATGTCGCGCTTCAGGTTGGAGGGCGTGTCCATCGCCAGCAGTTTGCCGTTGCGCATGATGCCCACGCGTTCGCAGTATTCGGCTTCGTCCATGTAGTGCGTTGTGACCAAAATCGTCACGCCGTTATTGGCAAGTTCGTAAATCAAATCCCAGAAGGCGCGTCGGGCGGTGGGGTCAACTCCCGATGTCGGTTCGTCGAGGAAGAGCAGTTTCGGTTCATGCACCAAAGCGATGCCCAGCGCCAACCTCTGCCGCCAGCCGGCGGAGAGAGTCTGCGTCAGCGTGGACTCATGCCCATTGAGCCCGACCAGGTCAAGGGTCCGTGCGATGCGGGCTTTGTCGCGAATCCCATACACGCCGCCGTAAAAGGTCAGATTTTCCAGCACAGTCAGGTCATCGTAGATTGCAAACTTCTGCGACATATATCCCGAGCGGGCGCGCACTTGCTCACTTTGACGGAACGCGTCGAATCCCAACACGGTTGCCTTGCCCTCGCTGGGTTCGAGCAAGCCGAGCAGCATGCGGATGGTTGTGGTCTTGCCCGAGCCGTTCGGACCGAGATAGCCAACCACTTCCCCTTCGTTCACTTGAAAGTTGATGTGATCCACTGCGACGAAATCGCCAAAGCGCCGCGTGAGATTTTCGACCAGGATGACGGGTTCGTTCATTTATTTGGACTCCGACAATGCAATGAACACATCTTCGAGGACGGGCGGCACGGGACGGAGTTCGTCCACCTGACCGCCTGCGCTTCGTATTTTGGACTTGAGCCTGCTCAACACGCCCTGAGCCTTTCCCTCGCCGACGCGGATGTGCAGCCTGTCGCCGAATGCCTGCACGTCTTCGACATCTTCATCCTGATGCGCGACATGACGGAGGAGATGCAACGGTGAGCCGCGCAGTTCGAGGATGCGTCGGTTGAGGCGGGCGCGCAGGTTGGAGGGCGTGTCCTCAGCGATGAGTTTTCCATCTTTCATGAACCCAACGCGGTGACAGCGCGAGGCTTCGTCCATGTAGGGGGTGGAGATGAGGACCGCGACGCCCCCCTCGCCCCCCCTCCATCTTCCCCCCAAATTCCCCAAATTGGGGGAGAGATGGAGAGGGGACGAAACAAGTTTGATGACTAATTGCCAGAAATCCTGCCGCGTGACGGGGTCAACGCCGGTGGTGGGTTCATCGAGGAGGAGGACGCGGGGTTTGGTCACAAGCGCAGAGGCCAAGCCGAGTTTTTGCTTCATGCCTCCCGAAAGTTGACCTGCTTTGCGGTCGGTGAATTTTTCGAGTCCGACGAATTCGAGGATTTCCATGCAGCGCGGGAGCCACTCGTTCGCTTTCAGTCCGCGCACTTCGGCGAAGAAGCGGATGTTTTCGAGGACGGTCAGGTCTTCGTAGAGGGAAAATCTCTGCGAGAGGTAGCCGAACTGCGAGCGCGCCTGTTCGGTTTGTTTGTTGATGTCGTAGCCGCAGATCTTCACGTCGCCGGCATCCGCTTTGAGCGCGCCGACGAGCAGGCGGATGGTGGTGGTTTTGCCTGCGCCGTCCGCGCCGACGAGGCCGTAGATTTCGCCCGCGCGAATGTTTAGTGACACATCATTGACTGCGTGCATGTCGCCAAAGGATTTGCTTATATTTGTAGCAGAAACAAGAAGGTTAGTCATTGTCGGGATGGAAGAATGTTAAGAGTCAAAAGTCGAAGGTCAAAGGTCGGTCGGTTGATGGTCAGACTTTGTAATCCGCTTCGTCGTCGGAGATGCGGCGCTTTCTCGGGTTGGATTCCAGATACGCAATGAATTTCGCAATCTGACGGGCGCATGATTCAGCCAGTGAATACGCCTCTTTGAATTGTTCCTCAGCGATGTATTTTTGATCGAGCGCTACATACAATTGTGCGCGCACTTCGCCAGCCGAGGCTTTTGCCATTCCGAGATAATTGATGAATTGCACATCCGTGCGGCTCTCGAATCCTTCAGCAATATTACTCATGGCAGAAACGCCCGCGCGGCGAATTTGATCGCGTAAGCCAAAATCCCGATTAAAGCCTGTCTGGTTGCTCAATTCATATACCTTGTTGGTTAACTGCCGTGCTGTTTTCCAAGCCTCGATCTCCTCGAAACGGGTAATGCCAGCCATGCTATTCTCCTTTTTGTTACACCAATCTGACTTTGAACGCCGACCTTCGACTTGCGACCTGTGACCTTCGACCTGCAACCTTCGACCTGCGACCTTCGACCTGTAACCTTTGATCTTTACTTGAACACCACATCTGCCGGCATGCCAATCTTCAACTTTCCTTCGGTATCTGTGACTTTCAACTTCACCGCAAAGACTGTGCTGCTCCGTCCTTCGACGGTTTGAACATTACGCGGGGTGAATTCGGCTTTATCTGCAATGTGGATAATCTCGGCGTCGAAGACGGGGCTTTCGCCCGAGGCAACGTCAATGGTGACGGAGGCAGACTGCCCCAGGCTGATTTCGTTGAGGCGCGGTTCAGGAACGTACACGGTAATCGTCAAATCGCTCAGGTTTGCCATCGTCAGCGCCACAGCGCCCGGCTGGATGAATTCGCCAGGTTCGACGCTGCGCGTGAGAATGACCCCGTCCATGGGGGCATAGACGGTGAGTTTGGACATTTGCGTGTCAATCAACGCCAGGTTCGCTTCGGCGGTCCGCACTGCGGCTTGCGCCTGTTCCAGGGCGGCTTTTGCCTGCTCGACGGCTTTTTCAGCGGCGGCAACGGCGGGCGAGTGGAGGCCGGTTTGCAGGGCGCGGAGGTTGTCTGCGGCGGTATCGTAGATTTCCTGAGCGATGGCAAGATTACTGCGGGCTTCGAGGATGTCGTCTGCCGCGGTGGAGGTCAGCGCGTCATCGTAAGCCTTTTGTGCGTCCTCAAGGGCGAGTTCAGCCTCGTCGAGGGCGGTCTGCGCGGCGTCGCGCAACTTTTGGCTGTCGGATGCGCCCGAAGTCTTGTCGTACACTGCCTTTGCATTTTGATAGGCGATACGCGCCTGATTGAGTGAGGCTTCGATTTCGAGGAACTGCGCGCCGCCTTCGGTCTTTTGCAAGTCATCCAGTTTTTTCTTGGCATCTTCCAGTTTGAGGGCGGCAGAGTCCACTTCGGCTTGCGCGGCGGCGAGACGCTCCGCTTTGGAGAAGTACCAGACAGGCTGGTCGAATTGACTCGGTTTGGGCGTACGCCAGACGGCGAGGCGCGTGGCGGCTTCCTGCGCGACCGCGTTGGTGAGGGTCAGTTCGTATTGTTGTTGGGCGGCGGCGGAGGCGGCGGAGGCGGTGTTGAGGGCGGCTTTGGCAGAGTCGAGTTGGGCGGAGGCAACGGCTCGTTGGGCAGTCAGCAGGCTGTCGTCGAGGGAAAGAAGCGGGTCTCCCTTCCGAACGGTTTGTCCCTCGGTGACGAAGACATCCTTCACTCTGCCAGCCAGTTCGGGCGCGATGTTGACCTGGGTCGCTTCGATGACGCCCGAGGCTTTGAGCGCGCCGTTTTCGTCGGCAGTGAGCGCACCGAAAGCGTAATACAGAATTGCCGAAAGGACGAGCAGGATGACAACGATACGAAGGGCGAGGGGTGGTTTGTGCATGGTAGGCTCCTTGTGCTGCGTAGGATACGTTCTCTAACGTATCCGTCGGCGTAAGAGAACGCCGGCTACGCATAGAGGGGGTTAATCGAGACGTTTGCGGAAACGCAACGCGGCGAGGGTCATGATGCCGACCGCGAAGAGGGTCATGGCAAGGACATCGAGTTGAATCATGTCGAGACCGACGCCCTTAAGCAGCAGTGAACGAATGATGACGAGGTAATAACGCAGGGGCATGAGATAGGAAATCCATTGCAGGATTTTGGGCATGGCTTCGAGCGGAAAGAAAAAGCCCGAAAGGAAAATGCTCGGCAGGAGCGTCATCCACACGGTAAGCATGGCTTCCTGCTGGGTGTTGGCGATGGTGGAGGCAAGCAGACCGATGCCCAGCCCTGTAACCATGAACACGCCTGAAAGCAGGATGATGAGACCCAGATCGCCGCGGATTGGCACGCCAAACCACCAATGTCCCACCGCGAGCACTTCGATAGTGTTGAAGAATCCAAGGAGGACATAGGGCATGAGTTTGCCGACGATGAGTTCCCAGGGGCGGATGGGTGTGACGATGAGTTGTTCGATAGTGCCACGCTCGCGCTCGCGCACCACCGAGGTGGCGGTGAGGATGGCGGCGATGGCGTAGAGAATCATGCCAATCACGCCGGGAATCATGAAGTGCGCGCTGATGAGGTCGGGGTTGAACCAAACCGTAGTGCGCACTTCGACAGGCGGCTGGACGCGCAGGTTCATGCCGCTGCGTTCGAACCTTTGCATGAGAATGCCCGTCGAATGCGCCTGCCCGATGAGTTGCGCGGCAGAGAGCGCGGTGGAGGCGCTGGTCGGGTCGGAGCCATCGAGGATGAAGGCGATTTGGGCGTTTCCGTCAGCGAGGCGCTGGGCGTAATCGGGCGGGATGATGACGGCGGCGCGCGCCTCACCCGACATGATGAGGGTTTCGATTTCGGTTTCTGAATCCACCGCATAGGCGATGCGGAAGTAATCTGCGGCGCGGTAGGAATCGAGCAGGGCGCGTGATTCCACACTGCGGCTGCGGTCCAGCACCGCCAGCGGGACGTTGCGCACGTCGTTGGTGGCAGAATAGCCAAGCAGGAACAATTGCATGATAGGGATGACCAAAATCAACACGAGCGTGCGTGTGTCGCGGAAGATTTGGATGAATTCCTTGCGGATGATGGAGAGGAGGCGGGAGTTCATGGAGGCTCCGTATGACAGCAGTTATCAGTAGGCGAGCTACGAATTGCAAATCACGAATCACCAGTTACGGTTTGAGAATGCCATGCAGGAAAATATCCACGTAGGCATCGGCGGCGTCCTTGGGCATGAGTTTACTGATGACGGAATTGGCGATGACCATTTCGGTAATGAAGTAGGAAATGATCATGCCAAAAAACGAACGCAGGAACAGGGCAGGGTTAGAAATGCGCAATCCCTTGCGAACTTTGAGCATTTGCTCGAACATGGGTAGAACTTTGGGCGCGATTTCTTTCAACATCACTGCGCCGTGCCTGCCGTTGAACTCCACCATCTCGATCAGCATGAGTTTGATATAGACAGGGTTGCCGCCGAGTTCACTCACGGTGATTTTGAAGGCGTTCCGCAGGAATTCCTCCGCGGTCTCGCCGGGCGCTTCCATCACCAACGGCAGGATGCGCTTGTAAGGGTGCTTATCCACGATGATGGCTTCGAAAATTTCGTCTTTGCTGGCAAAATGATTGTAAATACCCCCCAGTGCCAGCCCAACCTTATCTGCAATCTGTCGCATGGAGGTGGCGTGATAACCCTGTTCCATGAACAATTCAATCGCGGCATCTTCGATAGCGAGGCGGGTGGCTTCGCCCTTTTTGAGTTTATCCCTGGGCATCATGGTTCTCCAACAAAAAAATGAACGTTCGTTCGTTTTTCATTGTAGTCCAACAAGATGAACTTTGTCAAGGTGGGAGATCATCAAATTGGAATGAATCAATAAATCCCGCCTGACGGGATCAAGAGGGGAAATTTCCAATCTTTACCTGCAACTCGTCCCCCTGGGCTATAATTTTCGAAAACCGGTTCGACCCATTTTAGAGGAATCCATGCCCAACCAATTAGTCGCGTGCGCAGGGACATGCGTTAACTATAATCGAAGATTGGTGATTACGGCGAATGGCAGAATTACAAGGTGATAAAAATCTGTCCCGCGCGGTATATATCTGGTATACGGATATAAGTTTCGTTTACGGACGTAGGCGGCATAAAATGAACAAAAACCCAGAACACCTTGTCAGACGATTGGCAGGGTGTTTTGTGTTTACAGACGTTATTGCGCTCCAACAACCGCTCGACGAATCGCCTCCTGCAACATCGAAATGGAAGGACTACCCCTCAACCCCTGACGCGTGACATACACACGACACATCAAGGAATACACATCACGCTCTTCCCTTCACCAGTCCATGCCATTGACACGAAAGGATGGCGAGTCGAGGAGTTTATTTTGCGCCGCGTCATCGTCATCCACAACCCGAATCAATTCGATGGGGAAAGCCAGTCCCTCCAAGCGCTGCGTGGTTTTCAGATTTTCCCGTCCCGCCTTCCAGGACAGAGACCGTCAAAATACAAGAGTTCGATATTCGTGTTACGCGCCTTCGCTTTTCAATTCCATTCCAAACATTCTGAATTGATCATGGTCGAATTCTGTTCCCTGAAATTCATCGGCCGACACCTTCAGCCTCGCCAGACATTGTTCTGTGAACAGGACATATCCGCGCCAACTGACTGAGGCGGACACCTCATCCTTCCAAACGCGACGGCGAACAAAGGTCGGATCCAGGCCATACAGCATGGGCTTTCCCTGAAGGCTGGATAAAATGGTTTCGCCAAAGTGAACCATGAATTTGAGGTCAAGGGAAGTTACTTCCCGACAAGCTGCGCAGTTGCAAGTGATATGGTTGCTGATCTCAGTGAGATTTCCTTTGAATTCAACATAAGTTTCTTCAACAAGCCTGTGCAGTTTCTCGAAATGGACAATTCCCGCTTCGGGCGCAAAGGCAAACACGGAATCAATATCAAAATCCTGCACACGAAAGACAGACTCGATTTTTCGAGCAACGTCTTCCAGCAATTTTTGCAGGATATCGCCCGCATGTTCCAATTCAACCTTCATGAGATAGGAGGAAAACCCTGAAATATCTGCGAGCAATAAATAACCGAATTGCGATTTGTTTGATGTCATGGTCATGTCATTGCGAGACCCTGCAGGGATTGTGACAATCTCCTGCTTGCAGGGTGGTCATTGTCTTCATCATACGCCAAACGACAACTCAGCCATTCTTCTGCAGGTACTGACGTATCATCAAAGCCGCGCTTGCTCCCTCGCCCGCCGCGGACGCCGCCTGTTTGGTGGAACCCGCGCGCACGTCGCCCGCCGCGAACACGCCACGGATGGAGGTCATCAGCGTTTTGTCGGTGACGACAAAGCCCCAGTTGTCCAGTTCCGCTTTACCTTTGAGCAGGTCGCTGTTGGGCGAAAGACCAATGAAGACGAAGACGCCGTCGTACTTCCATTCCTTGCGCTCGCCTGTGGCGCGGTCTTCGACGATCACCGCTTCCAATTTGCCATTTTTCGCGCGCAGTTCCTTGACCGCATGGTTGACCGTAACAGACATGTTTGTCATCTCTGCCACCTTGTCCTTCAGGGTTTTGCTGGCTTTTACTTGCGGCAAGAACTCGACAATATCCACCTGACTGGCGAACTTGGTCAGGAATAAACCTTCCTCAAATCCACTGTTGCCGCCACCCACCACCAACACCTTCTTTCCTTTATAGAAGGCGCCATCACAGGTAGCGCAAAAATGAACATGCGAGCCGATCAAGTCATCCTCGCCAGGGATTCCAAGTCGGCGATAGCGCGCACCCGTCGCCAACAATACGGCAGTTGCGCCATACTCTGATCCATCGGCTGTATGCACGCATAGATACTGTCCATCCTGCTCGAAGGAGATTACATTCTGCGCCTGAAGAATCTCCGCGCCAAACTTTTGCGCCTGACGGGTCAGGCGGGCGGCAAATTCTGCGCCAGGGATTCCCTCGTCGAACCCAGGGAAGTTATCCAGGGTTTGGGTAATGCCAGCCTGCCCGCCCAGACCAGCCTTTTCGATCACGAGCGTTTCCACACCTTCCCGCGCCAGATAGGTCGCCGCAGTCAGCCCCGTGGGTCCGCCGCCAATAATGATGGCATCGTAAAAGGCGCGCTTGGCGCGCGTCTGCATGCCCAGTTTTTCTGCAAGTTGTGCGTTGGAGGGTTCGACCAGCACGCTTCCATCAGGGAAGACGATGGTTGGGATGCTGCGAAAACCTTTGTTCACTTCCTCGACAAAAGCCGTCGCGTCGGGGTCGTTGTCAATATCCACGTAATGATAGGGGACGCGCTGTTCACCAAAGAATTGTTTGGAGCGTTTGCAATCGGGGCACCAGCCTG